>JBILPO010000174.1:0-4983 GCA_044373805.1 Pelobium sp. | reverse complement strand
TAATTAGCAATGATGGTTAACGCTAAACATCCAAAGATGAGGATCGATATTTTATTTTTCATGGGCGGCGTTGTTAAACTAAATGTAGAAAAAATATCTGAATAAAATATTTTATTGCGTAAGGGATTAATTGAAAATCTTTTTTGTTTGCCTTCCACACCGCTCATACTGAAACAATAAGATTGTAAAAAAAGTCCAACCCCAATTTTACTTCGCAGATACGCCCAAATTCTTATCCTCAATTACCTCATTTAAAAGCCCCAAAACCACTAACAAAAAATAATTTCTTTTACCCCAAAAACTTTACAATATTCCTATTGTTAAACCTTTAAGAAGCGGTATGATTTTAGTAGTTTTGCCGCTTGATTAACCATTGAGTTAACACCATTTAAATTCGATTATAAAGATTTAAAATATAGCCCCCGAATGAGATTAAATGTAGATTATCAAGAGCAATTTGAGCAAAGGCATATCGCACCAAATGAGCAAGATACGAAAGCGATGTTGAAAACAGTTGGTGTAAATTCTTTAGAGGAATTGATAGCGCAAACGGTGCCGCAAAATATCAGATTAGCAAAACCAATGGATTTGCCTGCTGCAAAAAGCGAGTTTCAATATTTAAATGATTTGAAACAAGTTGGCTCAAAAAACAAAGTTTTCAAATCATATATCGGACAGGGTTATCACGGGGTGATTGTACCTGGTGTGATTCAAAGAAACATATTAGAAAACCCAGGCTGGTACACTCAATACACTCCTTATCAGGCAGAAATTGCACAAGGCCGTTTACAAGCTTTGTTAAATTTTCAAACCATGGTTTTAGATTTAACAGGAATGCAAATTGCTAATGCTTCTTTGTTAGATGAAGGTACCGCTGCTGCCGAAGCCATGTTTTTACAATATAGTTTACGTAAAAACGATAGCGCAAAAACCTATTTTGTTTCTGAAGAAGTTTTTCCTCAAACTATAGATATTTTAAAAACCAGAGCGCAGCCTTACGGCATTCAACTGGTAATTGGAAATCATGAAACCACTGAACTCACCGAAAATATGTTTGGTGCTTTAATACAATACCCAGCAGGAAATGGAGAGGTTTATAATTATCTGGCTTTCGCTGATGCTGCTCGTCAAAAGAACATCAAGTTAACGGTTGCCGCAGATATTATGAGTTTAGCATTACTGACTCCTCCTGGAGAATGGGGTGCTGATATTGTAGTTGGAACGACTCAACGTTTTGGAATTCCGATGGGATTTGGCGGTCCACATGCGGCTTTCTTTGCTACAAAAGAAGAGTACAAGCGCTCTATGCCCGGCAGAATTATTGGAGTAACCATTGATGCGCATGAGAACTATGCTTTGCGGATGGCTTTACAAACCAGAGAACAACATATCCGTAGAGATAAAGCAACTTCAAATATTTGCACAGCGCAAGCATTATTGGCTATTATGGCCGGAATGTATGCAACATATCATGGTCCAAAGGGAATTAAAGCTATTGCCGAAAGAATTCATGGTCAGGCAATATTATTAGCTAAGTCTTTAGCCGAACTAGGTTTTGTTCAAGAAAACAAAGCTTATTTTGATACAGTGAGATTTAATGTTGGAAATTTGGTAAACCCAATTCATGCCGAAGCATTAAACCAAGAAGTGAATTTACATTATAACGGAGAGGTAATTACTATTTCTTTAAATGAAACTACCACCGTTGAAGATATTAAAACCTTAGTACGTGTTTTTGGAAAAGTAAAA
The DNA here is from genome assembly GCA_044373805.1 of Pelobium sp. Lineage (GTDB taxonomy): Bacteria > Bacteroidota > Bacteroidia > Sphingobacteriales > Sphingobacteriaceae > Pseudopedobacter. Next base: position 3,234 of record JBILPO010000174.1, on the reverse strand, counting down.
GGTAAAAACTTAAACGATGTTGACGTTGATGCTTTAAAAGGGAATATTGAAACCGTAATCCCAACTTCTTTACAAAGACAATCTGCTTATTTAACGCATCCTATATTTAACAAACATCATTCAGAGCATGAGATGTTGCGTTATATTAAATCATTAGAAGCAAAAGATCTTTCACTTTGTCATTCTATGATTGCTTTAGGTTCTTGCACCATGAAGCTAAATGCCACCACAGAGATGGTTCCGGTTACGTGGCCTGAGTTCGGAAACTTGCATCCATTTGCTCCAGTTGACCAAACTGGTGGTTACATGCAAATTATGGCCGAATTAAATGATTGGTTAAGCGAAATCACAGGTTTTGCAGCCATGAGTTTACAACCAAATGCAGGTGCACAAGGAGAATATACAGGTTTAATGGTAATTAGAGCTTATCACTTAGACAGAGGAGATACCCACAGAAATATCGCTTTAATTCCTTCATCTGCTCATGGAACTAATCCAGCCTCAGCTGTAATGGCAGGAATGAAAGTTATTGTGACCAAATGTGATGAAAAAGGGAATATTGATGTTGCAGATTTAAAGGCTAAAGCCGAAGAACACTCTGCAAATTTAAGTTGCTTAATGGTCACTTATCCATCTACACATGGTGTTTTTGAAGAATCTATTATTGAGATTTGCGATATTATTCACCAACATGGTGGCCAGGTTTACATGGACGGTGCAAACATGAATGCGCAAGTTGGTTTAACATCCCCTGCTAATATTGGTGCTGATGTTTGTCATTTAAATTTACACAAGACTTTTTGTATTCCACACGGTGGTGGTGGCCCCGGAATGGGACCAATTGGAGTTGCTAAACATTTAGTGCCTTATTTACCCGGACATACCGTTGTACAAATGGGTGGAGAGAAATCAATATCTGCAGTTTCTGCTGCCCCATGGGGTTCTGCCTCTATCCTACTCATTTCGCATGCATATATAGCCATGATGGGAGAACAAGGATTAACTAATGCAACTAAAATTGCCATTTTGAATGCTAATTATATTAAAGCAAGATTAGAAGCGCATTATCCTGTTTTATATTCTGGAGCAAACGGACGTTGCGCCCACGAGATGATTTTAGATTGCAGAAGTTTTAAAAACTTTGGAATTGAAGTAACTGATATCGCTAAGCGATTAATGGATTATGGTTTCCATGCGCCTACGGTTTCATTTCCCGTTGCAGGAACTGTAATGGTTGAACCAACAGAGTCAGAGCCAAAGCATGAGTTAGACCGTTTTTGCGATGCAATGATTGCCATTAGAAATGAAATTGCTGATGTAGAAACTGGTTTATTAGATAAAGTAAACAATCCATTAAAAAACGCTCCTCATACTGCTGCCGTAATTACAGGCAACGAATGGGATAAACCATATACCCGTCAAAAAGCAGGTTTTCCACTTCCTTACGTTGCCGAACATAAATTTTGGCCTTCAGTGGGAAGAGTAAATGATACTTTTGGCGATAGAACTTTAATTTGCAGCTGTCCTGCAATAGAAGAATATGAAATGGATACCGTAAATTAATATCCAAACTTTAATTAAAATTAAAAGGTCTTGGCATTCTTTGTCAGGACTTTTTAATTAATTAGCATTTAGCCTATTTAAAAATTAGGCTAAATACTAAATATTCAAAGACATCCATTTAGAAATGAAAAAAACAGCATTAATTATCTTATTTTCAATTTGCACCCTTTTTGCGATGGCACAAAAATCTTCAGAAACAAAATCTTACGCTTTAAGATTAAAGCCGGGCGCTGATTTAAAGAAAAGCATTGAGTTATTTTTATCAGAAAACGATATGAAAGCAGCATGCATAGTCACTTGTGTAGGCAGTTTAACAGAGGCAAATATCAGATATGCCAACCAACCAGAAGGGACTGTTTTAAAAGGACATTTTGAAATTGTTTCTTTAACTGGAGTGCTAAGTACAAATGGTTCTCATTTACACATTGCCATTGCAGATGAACAAGGAAAAACTTTTGGAGGGCATTTATTAGATGGAAATTTGATTTATACTACGGTAGAACTGATCATTTCTGAATTAACAAATTTGTCTTTTAAAAGAGAAATAGACGATACTTTTGGATATAAAGAATTGGTAATTGAGCAGAAGAAAAATTAATGCTACACCTCCTAAGACCTTCACTTTAAGATCAAAAAAATTGTCATCAAAAAATAATAATAATGTATTAAATAATTTTAGATGTTTAAACATCTAAAATTATTTAATATATTCGTATCGTTAAATTAGAAAGATTATGAAAAAGAATTTATTAGTACTATTAGCATTAACAGGAATTCTGTTTGCATTTAAACCAAAAGCAGATGTTTACACAGTGGACGTTGCTAAATCAAAAATAGAATGGATTGGGCGTAAAGTAACAGGCCAACATTCAGGAGAAATAAAAATTGCTTCGGGTAATTTAAATGCAAATGGAAAAGCTTTAGCGAGCGGAACTTTTGCCATGGATATGACCAGTATGACTTGTACAGATCTTGACGCTACAAACGGCGGAAAATTATTGGGTCATTTAAAATCTGATGATTTCTTCTCTGTACAAAAAAACCCAACTTCTAAATTTGTAATCACAAAAATTACAGCTACAGGGGCAGAAAAAGCAACCATTACCGGAGATCTAACTATCAAAGGAATTACAAATTCAATTTCTTTCCCAGCATCAGTTAAGCAAGAAGGAAGCTTTATAGTTGCTGTAGCAAAAGGAGTTAAAATCAACAGAACCCAATTTGATATTAAATATGGCTCTAAAAGCTTTATAGCTGGTATTGGTGATAAAGCTATTGATGATGAATTTGAGTTAAATATCGACCTAGTTGCAAAAAAATAATTTGTAACATCTTATCTTTTCAAGGCAAGTAAAACAGTTCTGATTACTAAGTAGTCAGAACTGTTTTTATTTATGCGCCTATTGCTTCAAATTCAAAAATTATAATTTTTTTTACATTATATTTATTTAAAAGTTAGTAAAAACAATTTTGAATTTGATAGATCGCTGTAATACAGTACAATCACAAATACCCCATTGAATTTAAACGAATAATAGACTTGATACTATATTAAGGCTATTGAGTTCCGTTAAAATGATCTATTATAGAAAAATAAATTAGTTCATGATTATAGAAACTTAAAAAATATTAATTCGTATAAAATGAACATGATAAAAGAGCCTCTCCACA
>JBILPO010000173.1:0-4991 GCA_044373805.1 Pelobium sp. | reverse complement strand
ATTATATCTGTTTATAGTTTTATGTTTAATTGGCATTTCATCTGTAAAATCGCAAACTCATCAATTGCAATCTTCTTGGTTAATGTGGGTTCATAACCATAGTTTATCTCCTAAAAATAGCATAAATTTAGATTTTCAGGTAAGATCTAATGAACAATTTGATGGCATTAAAAATTTTTTAATCAGACCAAGTTTCAATCATTCCATCAATAAAAACTTAAGCGCCACCTTAGGTTATAGCTATTTTAATACACAAGTAAATGGCATTGAAAATCAAAAATCGAGCTTAAGTGAAAACATGATTTGGGAGCAAGTATCTATTAATCACAAAATAAATAACATAAATCTAATTGGTAGACTACGCCTAGAACAGCGTTTTATTGAGCAACAAAGTTCAAATATTTTTGTCCAAAGATTAAGATTTTTTATTCGTACTGTTCTACCAATCACAAAATCAGAACCAAAAGATTTTAATAAAGGAGCCTATATTGCCTTACAGGAAGAAGTTTTTTTTAATGTCCAAAACAAAAATAAGTTGAACACTCATTTTTATGATCAAAATAGGATTTCTATAAACTTTGGTTATAAATTTAACTCAAAATTAAATTTAGAAGCCGGCTATCTTCATCAATCTATCTATAGACGGTTAGGAACAAGCAATGTCTCTAATCAAATATTTCAAATTGTGCTTTTTACAAAGCTAAAAAACAGATAAATTGAATCTCTTACGGACTCACTTTTTGAGTCGATCTATTTTTTTAAAAAACCTAATAAAACACCAATCGTTTACCTACACGAATCAAAAATTTGCGTTTTTTTTATCTTTAAAAATACACTTTAACTATATTTTTTTAATTAAAAAATAACTTACCAAGCACCGGTAACGGTTGCGTAGATTAATAGAACAAAAAACATAATTTCTGTCAGTTATTTTTTCCAACTTAACTTTTAGATTAGCAAAACGACTAATTATAAAACCGATTTAATTAACTAATTATTTATTTTTTATGCTAAAAATCAAACTATTTTTAATGATGGTGGCGCTACTTATGTACTCATCAGTAAACGCACAAACAAGAATCGTTTCGGGGACGATTACAGATGACGGAAAATCACCACTTCCTGGGGTATCTGTAAGTGTAAAAGGTGTAAAATCTGGAACACAATCTGGTGTTGATGGTAAATTCTCCATTAATGCGCCTGCTAATGCAACACTAGTTTTTACTTATTTAGGATTTAAAACTAAAGAAGTATCAATAGGTAATTCAACTAACATTTCCGTTACTTTAGAGCTATCAGCTACTGAATTAGATCAAGTAGTAGTTGTTGGTTACGGAACTCAAAAGAAAAGAGATGTAACTGGCGCTGTTGGTTCTGTATCAATGAAAGATATAGAAAATGTACCCGTTACAAGAGCTGATCAAATTTTACAAGGAAGAGTAAGCGGAGTACAAGTAACTCAAACAAACTCAGAACCAGGCGGTAATGTTTCTATACGTATTAGAGGAACAAACTCAATCACTTCTGGTAACGAACCATTATTTGTAATTGATGGTTTTCCGGGTGCTGGAGATTTAAACTCTATCAATCCTAACGACATTGAATCTATTGATGTTTTAAAAGACGCATCTGCTACAGCAATATATGGTAGTAGAGGTGCAAATGGGGTTGTTATTGTAACCACTAAAAAAGGAAAGGCAGGGCAATCAGTTATCAATTTTGAAACTTACACAGGTTTACAAACTGTAAGTAAAACTTATGATATGATGAATGCTACCGAGTATGCTAACTATTTAAATGACGTAGTTACTTTAACCAATGCAGAAACTGGCTCTGTAAGAGCGCCTGCTTACACGGCAGCACAAATTGCTGCTTTAGGAGAAGGTACTAACTGGCAAGATGCACTTTTACGTACTGCACCAATTAGTAATTATCAATTAAGTATATCAGGTGGTAATTCAGATACTCAACAAAGCTTAAGTCTTAATTATACTAATCAGGAAGGTGTAGTTATCAATTCAGGTTTTAAAAGAGCTACCTTAAGATATAACTTAGATAAAAAGATTAGTGATAGAATTAAAATGGGATTTAACACCCAAATATCTCGTACAGATGAAAACAGAGCTTTAGTAAATACAGCTGGTGGTAGTGCGGGTGGTGTTATTTTAGATGCCCTAAGATATAATCCGGCTATACCTGTTACAGATCCAATCACAGGAGAATATACCTTTCAAAACGGACCAGTACCTTATGCAGATAACAATATGGGTAACCCTGTTGCCTTTGCCAATAAAGTGAATAATAAATTTGCTAACCTAAGAAGCTTAATGAATGTTTTTGGGGAATATGAATTTATGAAAGGATTAAAGTTAAGAGTAAATGGTGGTGTTGATTTAAACTACAATACCCGTGACTACTTTTTACCTACTGATCTTTTCTTGGCTAACGGACAAGGAACTGCAACAAGAACTGCAAGAAACAACTACAGTTGGATTAATGAAAACTTCTTAACTTATGATAAGTCATTTAGTAAAAATCACGTTCTTAACTTATTAGCTGGTTTATCTGTTCAACAATTTGATAACACCAATTTTAATGCAACTAACACCAACTTTTTCACTAATATTTTAGGATCTGATAATATTGGTATTGGTTCTAATATTCAGCCACTTTCATCAGCTAGATCTAGAAAAAGTTTAGCTTCTTATTTTGGAAGAGCAAATTATAATTTCATGGAAAAGTATTTATTTACTTTCACCATGAGAGCTGATGCATCTTCTGTTTTTGGTGCTAATAATAAGTGGGGTTATTTTCCATCTGCAGCATTTGCATGGAGAATGATTGATGAAAATTTCATTAAAGACCTTACCTTTTTAAGTGATTTAAAATTACGTACCAGTTATGGTATTACCGGAAACCAAGAGATTGATCCTTATTCATCATTAGGTAGATATTCTCCTAATGGATATACTTCAGGAGCAACTAGGTTAATTGGTATTGCACCAAATAATATTTCAAATCCAGATTTATCTTGGGAATCTACTGCATCTTTAGATGTGGGTTTAGATGCGGGATTTCTACAAAATCGCATCACCTTTACGGCAGATTATTATCAGAAAAAAACCAGCGACTTATTACTACAAGTGTCTATTCCTAGAAGTACAGGATACTCAACTACCTTAATTAATGCTGGAGGAGTAGAAAACAAAGGTGTTGAGCTAGGTTTAAGTACTGTTAATTTTGATGGAAAAAACTTTCAGTGGAGTACCAACGCCAACATCTCATTCAACAAAAACAAAGTCACTGATTTAAATGGTGAGTATCAACGTTTTGTTGGAGAAACAAGCAGCAGCGTTTTTCCTGGTGCAAACCCAGGAAGTAATGTATTACGTGTTGGAGAACCAATTGGCTCTTTCTATGGTTATACTTTCTTAGGTATTTGGCAAACTCCAGCAGAAATTACGGAGAGTGGAATTACTAATATTGTAAGACCTGGAGACCCCCGTTATGCTGACACAAATGGTGATAAAGTGATTAATGCTTCAGATAGAACTATTATCGGTAAGGCTCAACCAGATTTTATTTACGGCTTTACCAATAACTTTAGCTACAAAGGCTTTAATTTAAACGTATTTCTTCAAGGTGTTGAAGGGGTAAATGTGCTTAATTTAAACAGATACGAAATTGAATCAGGTCTTTTAAATACCAATAAATTGCAAAGTGTGGTTAATCGTTGGACTGGACCAGGAACAAGTAATACCATCCCAAAAGCAAATAGTGTTTTAAGAAGATCTACAGGAGTAACTAGTGAAGTTGTAGAAGACGCAAGCTTTCTAAGAATTAAAACAGTTTCTTTATCTTATAAGATTCCAGTTTTAAAATCAATGAAGAAGACTGTAAAATCTACAAGCATTTACGCAACTGCTCAAAACTTATACACTTTTACAGATTATACTGGCTTTGATCCAGAGGTGAACTCTTTTGGCGCTAGTAATTTGAGTTTAAACACAGATTATAATGCTTATCCAAATGTAAGAACATTTATTGTTGGTCTAAAAATTGGATTTTAAATTTTAAACACATGAAAAAATATATTTTAGTAATGGCTGGACTAATGTCCATAACCATGGTCTCTTGTGAAAAGTTTTTAGAAGAGAAACCGTATGATTTTATAGGAAGTGCCAATTTTTATAAAACAGAAGGAGATGCTAACGCAGCATTAAACGGCGTTTTTAGTAGCTTACAACCTCAAACCTATTTTGGAAGAACAAGTTGGTTAGTTACTGAACTAAGTGGCGATTTAATGAGAGTAAATGCCGCATTAGCAGATCGTGATAATTTATACGGTCAAACTTTTGATGCAAACAATGGCGAAATTGGCAACTGGTGGAATAGTTCTTTTAACTTGATAAACAGAGCTAATGATGTGATTAAAAATGTGCCCAATATTACAATGGATGTTACAAAAAGAAATAACATTGTAGGAAATGCTCGTTTTTTAAGAGCCATGGCTTATTTTGATTTGGTAAGAAGTTTTGGAAGTATCCCATTAATTTTAAATCCAACAGAAGATTTAAGTAATTTGAAACCAGCTAGAACTCCAATTCCAGAAATATACACTCAAATTATTGAGGATTTAAAATTTGCGGAAACCAATTGTACTGCAGAAAATTTAATTCCTACAAGCGCTAAAGGTAGAGTATCTAATGGAGCCGCTTCTGCATTGTTAGCAAAAGTTTACTTAACTAAAGCAACCACTACTGCAAAAGAAGCTACTGATTATACCAATTCATTAACTGCATCTAATAAAGTGATTAATTCAGCATTATATGCATTAGGATCTTATGCTGATGTATTTGATGTGACCAAAGAGAATAATAAAGATCATATATTTTCTATTCAATTTGACTTACCTCCAAACGTAGGAAATATTGTGGTGCGCATGCATTTACCTGCCGGTTTAAACGGAACAGGATCTTTTGTTGTTGAAA
>JBILPO010000172.1:0-5054 GCA_044373805.1 Pelobium sp. | reverse complement strand
ACTGGTTTTACTCCCAAAAGATCAAACACCTGTACAAGTTTATCTACATGAGTTTGAGTTTCTTGTGTATGTTTATCAAATGCAGTGGCTAATTCCTTACTAGTAGCGGCCTTTTTCATCTTTGGAAGCATTTTTACTAAATGATTCTCTGCCCAATAAATGTCCTTCAATCCATCAATAAAAAATTGATGAAATTCAGAATTTTTCATTTCCGTAGTCTGCTGACTTGTTTTTACATTGGTTGCCATAATTTTTAATATTTATAAATTGATAAATAGATTTACCAAACCGGCGCAACATCAATGCCAAATAAGCTAAAAAAAGGGTGATTTAGAAATAAAAAAGGATCAAAACTAAGTTTTAATCCTATAGAAAAACACAATAAAAAAAAGCTACAGATTATATCGATAGCCTTTATAATTTATAAGAAAAGGAAATTTATTTTTTTAAATTAATCTACCAATTGAGCCACTTCTTCCTCTAAACCCAACATCCAATTTTGGAATAGTTCTTTTTCTAGGTCAACTGCAATTTCTGCATATTTTTCCCAATCTGGTGAAAAAGATTTCAGTTGGTGAAGCATCTCTTCTAAATGACCTTCTTCTTCTAAAATGATAGATTTTACAGTAACCTTGCTTTCTTGATCACTTAAAACATCCTGGTAAATAGGATACAATTCATCTGCTCTAACTTCTATGGCGTAGGTTACCAATAAATATGCAGCAAACTTTAATTCAGTTCCTTTAAGATTGAGCTCGTTTTTTAAAAACTTACACACTTTAACATCTAAATTATTTAAATAATATTTACTGGCTTTAGGAGCTAACAAATATTGATCTTCATAATTTTCACATAAATCTTCACCCAGTTTAGCAATCTGCCTTTTAAGGTAATAAGCATGACGATGTTCTTCTGCCGCGTGTTTTAAAATAATTAAACTTACTTTTTGTCTATCTTCTGAAGCAGAAATCTTTCTTGCTCCGGCATTTTCCATAAAAGACAGGGTATTTAACCATTGTGCATGTATTAAATTATCTTTTACTATATTTTCTAAAGTTGCTTTTAATTTCATCTTAAATATCTTGAAGCGCTATTTTAATCTGTTCGTAAATATAATCTAAATCGGTATTACTGATACAATAAGGAGGCATGATATATAAAATATTGCCTAATGGACGCAGAATTATGCCTTTTTCTAAAAAGAATTGATATAAAACATCTCTAATATTATTGAAATAAGAAGTCCCTTCGGTATTCCATTCTAAGGCTAAAATTGTCCCACATTGTCTTATTTCTTTAAGCTTAGAATGCTTTTCTATTTGCAGCTTAAATTCATCATGCTTCGCCTCAATTCTTTGAATGTTCTGTATAGTTTGCGGCTGCATCAATAAATCAAAACTTGCATTGGCAGCAGCACAAGCTACCGGATTTGCCGTAAATGAATGTCCATGAAATAAAGTTTTTAACTTATCATCAGAAAGAAAAGCATCATATATTTCTTGTTTGCATGATGTGATACCAAGCGGCATAGTTCCTCCGGTTAAACCTTTAGAAAAACACATTAAATCTGCTTTGTTTTCTAAATGATCAGAAGCAAAAATCTTCCCAGTTCTCCCAAAACCAGTCATTACTTCATCAGCAATGGTGAGTATGTCTTCTTGCTTACAATGTGCAATTAACTGGTCTAAATCTGCAGCAGCGTACATCAACATACCTCCTGCACCTTGTACTAAGGGTTCAAAAATAAAACAAGCTAATTCAGATTTTAATTGAGATATTTTTAATTTTAGCGCTTCTAAGTTTTCTTTATTGGGTAAATCAATAAACTCCACATCAAACAAAAACGCATCAAATGGGGCTGTAAAAGCACTTCGTCCGCTTACGGCCATGGCTCCAAAAGTATCTCCATGGTAAGCGTTTTTAAAAGCCAATATTTTTTGACGCTGCATTCCTTTATTACTCCAAAATTGCAAGCACATTTTAATAGCCACCTCAACCGCTGTTGAGCCATTATCAGAATAAAATATTTTAGCCTGATTTTTAGGAATAATGGTTAATAAATTTTGTGCTAATTGTACCGCCTGAGGATGCGTAAAACCAGCAAAAATCACATGTTCTAATTGCATTAATTGTTCAAAAACCTTTTCTGCAATGTATGGATGGCTATGTCCATGAATATTTACCCACCATGATGAAACTGCATCTATCAGTTTTTTTCCATCCTCTGTAAAGAGATAAACACCCTCTCCTTTTACAATAGGAATTGGCTTTGCCGCTGTTTTCATTTGTGTATACGGATGCCAAATGGTATCTAAATCCCTATTCACTAAATCACTCATAAATATTTTTCTCTCAATAAGTTAACCACATGTTTATCTACCTTAAAGGTGATATGTTTTTCTTCTAATTCTTTAATAGCTACAAACCTAAAACACTGCTTTGGGCTCGCCTCCTGACCTTCAAAATCAAACTGAAAGTCACTTAGCTTAAAGCTTATTTCTTGTTTTGGTTTTATCATATAGTAAATAGAAATGAGCTGTCCACCACCAAAAACAGATTCTACAAAAAAATCAGTGGTGTAAAAATGACTTTCTACTTCTACAGCTAAATTACATTCTTCTATAAATTCTCTTTTTAAACCTTCTACTAAACCTTCGCCATATTCTAAGCCACCACCCGGAAATTTTGTAAAACGTTTCCCATACTCTTCCTCGTCACTCAGTAAAACTTCTTGATGTTCATTCACCAATAAGCCATATACCCTAACATTAAAAAGCGGTTTATTCATCATTATTCAAAATGCTTATTGTTTTTAGTCACATTTTCTAAACTCCAATTAATGGTTTTAGTTTTTGGTTCAGCCCTAACTTCACAATTTTTCATGCTACAATAATGGCAACACTGAGGAATACAGGGGTCTGCATGAATAAAAAACTCTATAGCTACATTCACATTTTTATTAATCACTCGGTCTATATCAGTCACTTCGTGATGTACTTTGTTCAAATCAAAATAATAAGGCAAAGTCACATGGCAATCAATATGTATTTCAGATCCGTATTGTTGTGTTCTTAAATTATGAATATCAATCCATTCGTCTTTTCTATGTTTATTTAAGTAATTAATAATTTCTTCCACCACAACCACATCAGATTCATCCATTAAACCTCCAACAGACTTCCGCGTTAAGCGGTAACCATTATAAATAATATACAACCCTAAAGCAATAGAAATAGCACTGTCTAACCAATTAATAGAAGTAATATAAATCAACAATAAACCTACAACCAAGCCAAAACTACTTACGGCATCTGTTAATAAGTGTTTTCCATCTGCCTGTAAGGTTAATGAGTTTAAGGATTTGCTCTTTTTAATTAAATACCAACCCAAAAAACCATTTACCAAGCCTGTAAACCCAATTATAAAAGATCCTTCTAAAATCTGACTTAATTCTTGAGGGTAAAAAACATTATAAATAGACTTAGAAATAATCACAATACCGGCAATCATTATAAGCGTTCCCTCTACAAAAGCCGAGAAAAATTCCACTTTTCCATGTCCATAAGGATGATTTTTATCTCGGGGTAAACCCGCCAAATAAATGCTGTAAAAGGCAAAAGAACTGGCTAAAACATTCACAATACTTTCGGCAGCATCAGTTAAAACAGCATTTGAATGCGTAATAAAGTATGCCGTAAACTTTAGCAGCATTAAAACAATGCTTACCAAAAGCGAAAGAAGAATAATTTTTATTTTGGGTTTCAAAAGGATATGAATTTAATGCAAATATGAACCTAAAAAGGGCTAATCAAAAATTAAATTTTTATTTGGGGGTTTTAACACGCTTTACACTGTACTCCGTTTGCCCTAAAAAAAAGGGCAATCCGGGGTGCCGTTACAATCGTTAACCCAAAATTTAAAAGACATAAAAACACATCAAGATTATAAAGTAGAAAATCATGGTGTTGAGTATTACTGGTAATAACAATACGTGGCTTGGTAGCTCAAAAATCCTGAAAAACCTCATATTCATTAAAATTTTATTAATGTAATAAGCTAATATCTTTGCCCTCTTCCCATAGAAAAGTATTTTTATATATTTGCGCTTCAACTTAAACCATGAGTATATTATCAAATAGAATCAATAATCTGGCAGAGTCCCAGACTATTAAAATGGCCAAATTAGGTCGCGAACTTTCTGCAAAAGGTGTTAACGTGATTAACTTAAGCTTTGGTGAACCAGATTTTCACACGCCACAATTTATTAAAGATGCCGCTGTTGAAGCAATGGAGAAGAATTTCACTTATTACACTCCAGTTTCTGGCTACCCCGATTTAAGAAAAGCAATTGCAGATAAATTAAAAAGAGAAAACAATTTAGATTATAATTTTGATCAAATTGTGGTTTCTACAGGTGCTAAACAAGCTTTAGCAAATGCTTTAATGGTAATGCTTAATGTTGGTGATGAAGTAATTATACCTACACCATATTGGGTTTCTTACTCAGAAATGGTAAAATTGGCAGAAGGAGAATCTGTTTATATCAACGCTACAGCAGCAAACAATTTCAAAATTACTGCCGCAGAATTAGAAGCAGCCATTACCCCAAAAACTAAAATGTTTATGTTCTCTTCTCCTTGCAACCCTACAGGTAGCGTTTATAGCAGAGAAGAATTAGCCGCTTTAGTAGAGGTTTTTGAAAAATACCCAAATATTTACATCCTATCTGATGAGATTTATGAACACATTAACTTTGTTGGTGGTCATGTTTCAATCGCTGAATTTCCTTCAGTTAAAGAAAGAGTAATTTTGATAAACGGTTTCTCTAAAGCTTACGCAATGACAGGCTGGAGAATTGGTTATTTAGCCGCACCAAAAGAAATTTCTGATGCTGCCGATAAATTACAAGGTCAAATCACTTCTGGAACTTGCTCTATCACTCAAAAAGCTGGAGTTGCAGCCTTAAATGGAGGTTTAAAAGAAGTACACGAAATGAGGGATGCCTTCTTAAAAAGAAGAGGCATAGTTTATGATTTATTAAGCAAAATTGAAGG
>JBILPO010000171.1:0-5068 GCA_044373805.1 Pelobium sp. | reverse complement strand
CACAGAAATTGGGGCTTACAGAGCTCAAACTGTGGTAGGGAATTATCATGATAGAATGCCACAATGGTTTGATGGGAATAAGTATGGTGGGTATTATACACAAGAGCAGGTAAAAGAAGTGGTGGCTTACGCCGATAAAAAATACATTAATATTATTCCCGAAATTGAAATGCCCGGACATTCATTAGCAGCTTTATCTGCTTATCCTGAATTGGCTTGTGGCGATAATCCCGGTCCGTTTAAAGCAGCAGAAAAATGGGGTGTATTTCCTGAGATTTATTGTGCAGGAAAGGAACATACTTTTGAGTTTTTAGAAGATATTTTGACAGAAGTGATGGTCTTATTTCCTTCAAAATATATTCATATTGGTGGAGATGAGGCGCCAAAAACAGCATGGAAAACTTGCCCATATTGCCAAAAAAGAATTAAAAATGAAAAGTTAAAAAACGAAAATGAATTACAATCTTATTTTATACAAAGGATAGAGAAATTTGTGAATAAAAACGGTAAATCTATTATTGGTTGGGATGAGATTTTAGAAGGTGGATTAGCTCCAAATGCTACAGTTATGAGCTGGCAGGGAATCTCAGGAGGAATTGCAGCGGCAAAGCAGAAACACGATGTGATTATGTCGCCAAGTAATATGGGTGTTTATTTAGATCATGTGCAAGGGAGGTCAGATCAAGAACCTGTTAGCATTGGCGGAGAAGGTAAAATCTCTAAAATATATGCTTATGATCCTACACCATCCGGTTTAACCGAAGCAGAAAAAAAGTATATTTTAGGTGTGCAAGCCAACATGTGGACAGAATATATGCCAACAGCAGCGAAGGTAGAATATATGTTATTGCCTCGTATAATGGCTGTTTCAGAAATTGCTTGGACAACGTTAGCGAGAAAAGACTTTAAGAATTTTAATGAAACCCGTGTGCCATTGCATTTAGGTTTATTAGATCAAACTAAAACCATTTATCGTGTACCAGAAGCTATTGGCGCTAAAGACACTTCTATTACTGTTAATGATGAGTACTTTTTTGATCTTAAGCCTTCAGTAAAAGGAGCTCAAATTTATTATACCATAGATGGTTATACGCCTAATGAAACCACTTCCCTTTACACACAGCCATTTGGTGTAAAAGTGCCAAAAGGAGAATCTAGGTATGTGAAAACAAGAGTAATTACGCCATCGGGTAAGCGTAGCGTGGTTACCAATACATGGCTCATTAATAGAGATACTTTATCTGCTTATCCTTCTGAAATTGCAAAAAAATCCGGATCTTTAAGATACTATTATGTACCGGGTAAATTTAGTAATACCTCAGAAATTGATACAGCTTTAGCCACTCAAAAAGGGTTAGCATCGCAAATTTCTTTTACTAAAGTTACGGGTAAGGCAAGGGAATATGGCTTGGTCTTTACAGGTTTTATCAATGTTAATGAGAGTGCAAATTTTGAGTTTTCTCTTTACAGCGATGACGGTAGTAAATTATATATCGATGATGAATTAATTATTGATAATGATGGAAAACATTCTAGGTATGAAAAAGCTGCAGGCGCATTGTTGAGATCTGGTTTGCATAAAATAAAAGTAGCTTATTTTGATGACGGTCCGGGTTCAACTTTGAAAGTATCCATTAAGGGAACAGACGGTAAAAAAATAGAAATTCCATCAGTCATGTTATTTAACTAAAAAGATGAAAAAGACATTCAATATCATAGTAGCATTAAGCTGCATCGCTTTCCTTTTTTCTTGTGGAAATGAAAAAGAGGCTAAGGAAGAAAAAGTTAAAAAAGTAGTGATGGAATTGCCTGCACCTTTTCGTCATCATGAAAAAATTGAAGTTGGGCCTGATCTTATTTTTGATGTTTATAGTTGGGGCAGAGGTTCAGATTCTACTTCATCGGTTTTGATTTTGAGATCAGATTCTTTAAAAAATAATTTTACTGTAGCTTCTTCAGATAATTTAGATGGTCGTTTAGCCGAAGTTTTTAATACCGATATGGATACAGACGGTAATCCAGAAGTATTGATTTACTACACGCTAAATGATAAATACGACAGTGCAAAAATTCTTTGCTATGAGTTTAATGGCAAAAATGTAAACCAAATCAAGTTTCCTGATTTAAGCTCAAAAACAAAAAGTCAATACCGAGGATTAGATAAGTTTTATGTAAAGGATGCTAAACTTATAAGAGAATTTAACCTTTTTGATGAAAACGATATAGAAGGTAAAAATCCGAAAGTAAAGAAAAAAGTAGAATATAATATACAGAACAATAGCTTTGATTTAACTGAACTGGAGTAGGTTTTTGTTAGTTTGTTGGGTAGTTAGTTTGTTAGTTGGTTTGTTGAGTAGTTTTTTAGAAATATAGATTGCCAATTTACAGGCATTTTCAAATCTTCAAATTCCCGAATCTTCAAATCCTAAACCTCATCACTAAACTGCTCATTCAATCTTTCCAAATCAGTAAGCATATCATTAAATCGTTTATTTTCTTTTTTGATGTATATCTTCATCAAATACAAATAACAAATCACAAACCAAGCTATTGTTGTAGTAACTACGGTTATCATTACGGCCAAATTTAATCGATAAAAGAACTCCACTAAGTATAAACTTAGGCCTAGTCCTAAAACAAACGTATAAACTTTGTAATTGCGGGTGTGCTGTAGATATCTAGATTTTTTGAATTCTTTAATAAATTGAATATGATCTTGAGGTTTATCAAATAAAGTATTGCTATTGGCAATATTTTTAATGTTGATAATTTGCATAGCAATAAAATAAATGCAGCAAATATTAACCAAAATTAATCCTGCATAAGAAGTCCAAAATTCAAATTCTATAGTGAAAAATATATAGATCACAACAGAAAATGCAATAAGCATGGCTAAAATCTCTAATAGAAATTTAAAGCTCAATTTACTTCTGTTTGTTTTGTAATGATTAATAACCTCCTTATAATTAATATTAGGAGAATTTTTTTGTTCATTCCAAATGCCCACTAATGAATCAAAGTCTTTCATGCTCATTGTATAATTCGGTAAGCTTATGTTTAATTCTGTGTATTTTAACCCTTAAGTTTCCTTCAGAAATTCCAGATATTTCTGCAATCTCAGGGTAAGGAACTTCGTCCATTACCATCGTAATAATAATTCTTTCGTTTTCTTCTAGTTTAGAAATACACTGATACAACGTTTTTATTTGTTCTTGTTTCTCAGAAACCTCTTCAGCTTTGTTTTCAATAATATTAGGAGTGAGCTCGTCTTTTGCTTGTCTTTTTTCGCTTTTTAAATAGGTAAGACAAGTATTTACGGCTATTCTATATATCCATGTAGAGATCATGGCTTGGTTTCTAAACTTCTCTAAATTTTGCCAAACTTTTAAAAAAGTTTCTTGCAATAAATCATTAGCAGCATCATCATCTCCGGTATAACCAAAACACAAATGGTAAATTTTCTTAGAATTAGCCTGAAATATTTCCTTAAAGACTTGTTCTTTATTAGACATTTAAATGTTTGTGTTTGAGTTTAGATTTTAGTTTATCGCTATTGTTACAAACTTATTCAATTTCTCTGATGTGAAAATCACGACGGTTTTTCTTCAGTTCAATCAATAAAGTATCTAGCTGTTGCTGATAATCAAATTGTAAATCTTCTTCTAGTTTAGGAATTAATTTGTTTACACGCTTTAATTGCCTAAATAACAATCCAATTAAAGCTTTATGCGAAGTTTTTACTATAGGGTGGTTTATAAAAAGCTCAGAAAAATATAAGGCTAATTCTGTCTCTTTATCTTTCTCAGAAACGTATTTAATGTGCTTGTTTAAAATCCTGATAAGCTTTCTTAATTGCTTAGTAACATAATATATGGAAGGATGTAAGTCATCAAATTCTGCAGCTATTAAATCTTTAACTTCCTCAATATAATCTTCTTTCCTGTTTTGGTAGAATAATAAATAATGGAGTAATTCTTTGTTTTCTGTTTTATATTTTGCCAAACGCAAACACAATTCTTTCCATTCATTTGGCTCATGAAAATTAAGTTCTTTTTTTAAATCAGCTAATTTTGGATTGTTCATGTTTATACATTTGCGTAATAGGGCAAAATACTTACTTTTGTTTTATTCCCAAACTTAAATAAATGAAATTAAAGCGTATTCCATTAATTGCATCAATTGCAATATTTCTCGCGGCATTATTAACAGTTCTAAATCATTATCAAATCTTAAACATCTCAGAGCCTATCCTAATAATTGTTAGATGGTTGGCCATTGGGACATTAATAGCTTATGGTTTTCAAAAGAAATCTTTAACCACTTGGATATTATTATCTATGGTAATTGGTTCAGAAATTGGCAATGATTTTCCAGAAATTGGTGTCAATTTGCAGGTTTTAAGTAAAGTATTCTTAAAAATGATTAAAACCATTGTAGCGCCTTTGCTTTTCGCTACTTTAGTTTACGGTATCGCTGGTCATTCAGATTTAAAGCAAGTAGGCAGAATGGGTTGGAAATCTCTACTTTATTTTGAAGTAGTAACCACCATTGCATTATTTATTGGTTTATTAGCCATTAATATATCAAAGGCAGGAGTAGGTATACAACCTCCGTTAGCAATTACAGAGACTTTACAAAAAGTAGAACCTCAAACTACTACAGATATTATTCTACATATTTTTCCAGAAAACATAGCCAAATCTATTGCCGAAGGACAAGTTTTACAAGTTGTTGTATTTAGTATTTTGTTTGGTATAGCCTTAGCTATGGTAAGAGAAGATAAACGCCGACCAATGTTAAAAGCCGCAGAAAGCTTATCAGAGGTCATGTTTAAATTCACCAACATTGTTATGTTATTTGCACCAATAGGAGTAGGAGCAGCCATCGCCTACACCGTAGGCCACATGGGGTTAGGTATTTTATTAAACTTGTTTCAGCTTTTAGCTACACTTTATGTGGCCTTAATTGCATTTATTTTATTGGTGTTATTTCCAATTGCTTTATTTACAGGGGTTCCTATTAAGAAGTTTTTAAAAGCAGTGGCAGGTCCAATTTCCATAGCATTTGC
>JBILPO010000170.1:0-5070 GCA_044373805.1 Pelobium sp. | reverse complement strand
AAAGAGTATTCGTATTTGAATAATTTGTACCTCCTTTAGGATTATCTGAAGCTTTCCAATCCACTTCAATTAGTGCAGTCTCTGTAGCTAATCTTTTTGTCCTAATTAAATCAAATCTTCTTTTGCATTCTCCACAAAATTCACTTCTACGCTCTCTCCAAATAGCTTTTCTAAATAAATCTTGAGTTAACCCTCCCGTTAAATTTGGAAGACCTGCTCTATTTCTAATCTTATTAACTGAAACATAAGCCTGATCATCAGCAACAGAAGTTGAAACCTCATTTGCTGCTTCCGCATAAATTAAAAGAGCATCGGCAAAGCGGTATAACAAGAAATTATTATTCGTATTTTGAAAAGATGTATTTGGTTTGCCTAAATAGTAGTCAATATCAACATACCGTTTAAATGTTGGTTGAGACAAATAGGTTAAATTATCAGAGGTAGTATATCTTGTTAACAAAGCCCAGTCTCTTCTCTGGTCACCGCTTTCGAAAGAACGATATAAATCTGGAGTAGGGATATATAGCCCAACGGTAGCCGGCTTACCAGCAAAGGTCATTTGAGTAACAGTTAAAGTAATACCTTCGCTAGTTAACGGTTTACCACCTGCAGCACCCCAAAAAGACACTCCATTTGCATTTGGAGAACACTCTCTACTTAGCCATGAACCATAACCAGATTGATTTACTGCCGCAACTTCCATCATCGATTCTTTAGAATATGGACTGCTTGTGTCCCATGCTACTCCACAAGCCGGCACTTTATTGCCACCATTAACCAAAGGAGTAGTAATTAATGAATGAGGTGAAGAGTCTATTATTTCTTTTGCTTTATCTCTGGCTAATGACCAATTTATTGGGTCTCCTTGAACAAAAGTTCCTTCCTTAGAAGTTCTTCTCCAACCGGCCCTAGTCATGTAAACATCTGCAAGAATAATTTTAGCTGTCCATTTGGTTACATGTCCATCATGAAGCTTATCAGCACATACGCTCTCAGCATATTTCAAATCAGGAATAATAATTTCATCATATATCTGATTTACATCAGAACGAGGTTTTGAAAAATCTGATTTCGTTTTAACTTCATCTATAATTAATGGGAGATCCCCATATGTACGAACCAAATGAAAATAGTATAAAGCTCTTAATGCTCTAGCTTCACCTATAATTGCGTCCCGTTTAGTAATATCCATGTTAATTTTAGGGACATTTGCTATTACAGAATTTGCTCTGGCAATACCAACCCAAAAGCTACTGTATTGATTCCAACTCTCTAACCAAGTTTCAGATGCGTTTATGGTATGCGAAAACCAACTATTAAAAGTTGTTCTGCCCACTCTACTTGTAACATCATCTGTTCCTAAATCAATAGCAGGCCACCAGCGACCGTACATTGCATTAGAAGTCCCATCGTTAAACATCTGGTACACCCCATCACAGGCGGTGCGGGCATCACTTGCTGATTTGTAAAAATTAGTGGTCGATATAAATGTTGGTGGAATTTCTTCTAAAAACTTTTCACAAGAGGTTACTGATACCAAGCCTAAAATAACGAGTGTATAATATATTTTTTTCATGATTTCTTAATTAAAATTTAAATTAAAATTGAATATTTACGCCTACCCTGAATGTTCTAGCGACTGGAAAACCAGCGTTATCATGACCCATACTTAGGTTGTTCGAGCCATTTAATGATACATCTGGATTATAACCGCTGTAATCCGAAACAACTAACAAGTTGCTCCCTGAAACATAAATTTTAGCAGACTTAGCTTTAATTTTGCTTATTAAACTTCTAGGAAGCTGATAACCTAAGGTTATATTCTGAATACGCCAAAATGAACCATCTTCTAAAAATCTGTCGCTCATTTTGAATGCAGGAGCACCAAAATTTAATGTGCTTAAACGCGGATAAGTATTGCTTGGGTTTTCTGGTGTCCAGCGCTCTCTAACCAAAGCTAACTGCTGATTACCATGAAAACCTAATAGTGAGAAATTAGCAACGTTAGCTATTTTCTGACCAAATTGACCATCAACATTTACGTTTAATTCGAATTTGTTAAACTTAAATGTATTACTTAAACCTAAAGTAAAATTAGGTTGTGCTAATCCAATAACTTGTCTATCGAACTCATTAATTAATCCATTTCCATCTAAATCCTGATATAATTGCTCTCCTGGTCTTAAAGCAATCACACCAACTCCTTTGGCATCCTTCAATGGCGTAAATACAGCCTTAGGATTTAAATTATAAAGCGTAATCCTTTGTTCATTAGTTAAATTTTGAAATTCAACAAAGTCATCAAATTGTGCAATTCCTGATGTTTGATATCCAAAAAAAGCACCCAACTCTTGACCTATAATTAATCTTTGCGTACCACCAGCAACCCAACCTTGATTATATCCACTTTCTATATAATTAGCCCCCATATCCTTTATTTTGGTTTTGCCAACAGACATGATTGTACTTAAATTCCATGAGAACTTTTTAGCATCGAATATTTGTGCACTTAATCCTAAATCAGCTCCTTTGGTTTGCAATTGACCTAAATTCTCTGTATAGGTAGTGAAGCCAGAGTGTGAAGGGATTCTGTTCCCCACAACCAAAAGATCATTAGTGTTTTTTATGTAATAATCAAACGTCGCGGTGTAACGTTCGTTAAGAAGCCCGAAATCAAAACCTGCATTTAATTGCTCTGTTTCTTCCCATTTTAAATTAGGATTAGGTAATTGACTGGGATAATAAATAGGATTTAGAACTTCTCCTCCGCTACCATTTCCAAAACCATATTTAAAACTAGCTAACTGATCTAATGATTGGTATGGTTGAATAGATTGATTACCTGATATACCGTAACTTAATCTAAGTTTTAAATTTGAAATGCTTTTGCTTTCCTTAAGAAAGTTTTCTTCCGATAACTTATAACCTAAAGCGACTGCAGGAAAAAATCCAAATTTATTATTTTTTGCAAATTTTGAAGAGCCATCTGCTCTTCCTGTTAAAGTAAGAAGTAACTTATTTTTATACGTATAATTTAACCTTGTGAAAAACGATATTAAACGAGTTGAAGCAAAATTATAAATATCAGGGTCATTGAAAGCGGCTGTTTGAGGTGCGTAATAAAGTAAATAGTCATTAGCAAATCCATAATTAGAACTAATTACGGCACTATTACTAAAAAACTCCATCGATTGACCTAAAACTGCAGTGAATTTGTGATCTTTTTTAACAAAATTATAGTCTAAGGTATTTGTATTTGTTAATAATGAAACTTTCCCATCATTAGTTCTAGCCCAACCTCTTTTAGAAAAGGCAGGTGGAAGTATATTAAATTGATAATATCTTTGATTTGACCCTCTGCCTTGGTAAGACAAATCTGTTTTGAATTTTAAATTCTTTAGAATGTTGACATTAATAAATAGGTTTCCGACAAATTGCGCTAAATAATTATCATACTTATTACCTTTAATGGCCGTTAATGGAGAATAACCATCAAACTCTAAAGGATTATTTACATCATCTGAATTGATATCGGTGGTCGGTATACTGGCAAGAGCCCTTTTTATTGCGCTATTGTTACCTGTTAATAGGTTGTCATTTGTGGAACTATTTACCTGGTCAGAGTTAATTATCGCATAATAAAGTCTCGTTCCAATATTGATTGTATTATTTAGCTTAGCATCTAGATTTAATCTTGAAGATGCTCTATTGAAATTAGTATTTAAAATAGTTCCTGTTGCATCATAGTAATTTGTTGAGAAACGATACCTAACATCATCATTACCTCCACTGAAATCAAGGTTATAAGTCTGTGCCAAACCTTGTTGAAAAATCGCATCCTGCCAATTTGTATTTGACAGCAAACCTTTATTAGCTGAATCTATATTTAAAAGATCATTTGAAGTTAATGGAACTCCTCCGTTAACGCTTGCCTCATTTCTGGTTAACCAATATTGGTTTGCATCCTGAAGTTTAATTTGAGTTGGATTATTACTTATACCAAAATCAGAACTAAAATTGACAATTCCTTTTCCTGATTTACCAGTTTTTGTAGTGATTAATATTACACCATTAGCACCTCTTGACCCATAAATAGCTGTTGCAGAGGCGTCTTTCAATATTTCAATAGATTTAATATCCTCCGCATTGATTGTTGACAAAGGACTTATATTACTACTTGCCTCTTGCTCTACATTAATAGATGACATACTGCTGTTATCTAATAAAACACCATCAATAACGTATAATGGCGAACTGCCAGTCATAGACGATACTCCTCTAATCTTAATAGTAGCACCACCACCCAAAACTCCTGAATTTTGAGTCACCTGAACACCAGAGGCCTTACCAGCCAATGCCTGATCTATAGAAATAGTCCCTGCATTTGATATTTCTTCAGCTTTTATGGAGGAAATGGAACCCGTTAAGTCACTTTTTCTCTGTGTACCGTAACCAACAACTATAACTTCATCTAACTCTGATACATTAGGTAATAAAACCACATCTATTACATTTTTATTACCTACTACTATTGATTGCGTTGTCATCCCTAAAAAGGAGAAGACAAGTATGTCTCCCTTTTCTGCTTGAAGCTCAAAATATCCATTTATATCAGTTTGAGTGCCTCCTTCTTTATTTTTTATTTTTATAATAACACCAGGAAATTTTTGTCCTTCATCATCAGTTACTCTACCAGAAATTTTTATTTTCTCTCTAAGCTTTATAAATTCAGTTCGATAAGAAACTTCTTTGAAACTTTCAGAATAAGTGTATTTGAAAGTGAAGAGAAAAATGAAACTGAGAGAAGCTAATTTTAATGCAGAACGTCTATTTATTCTACATTTCTTTACCCTAGTAATTATTTTATTCATAATTGGTTTAATTTGGTTTAGCGTTTATTGGCTTAATAGGTTAGGTTTTTAGGAAACCATACTATTTTAGTTAAGTAAATCTATATAAAACAGATTAATTTTTTTGTGTTGAAAAAACGCATTTATATATCTGATTTAAACATTTAAATAAAAAAATTACCCAATAGATAGATATGATTTGATTTTTAACAACCCTCAA
>JBILPO010000169.1:0-5076 GCA_044373805.1 Pelobium sp. | reverse complement strand
GGCATCTTACTTTAATAGTTTTATTTAAATTTGGTATTTTAAAATATCGTAAAATTTATATAATCCTACACCTAATCGTACACCTAAATTATAAAATTATGTATAACTCATTGACTGTTTGGGAGCAGGAGGCCGCAGGTTCGAATCCTGCCATCCCGACGAAGAGAGATCATAACTGGTCTCTCTTTTTCATTTTACCTGATTTTCAATCAGTTATAAAACTCCTCAATTTCATAAAATGCAATGAAAAAGACCTATTTGTACACCTTTTATTAAGTTAAAAATATGGCTCAAGGTTAATAAGTTGGGGAATACCTTAAGCATTAATTTTACACCTAGTTCCAACTCTGTACTTCAAAAATTCTATCAATTATATAATTAGTCGCCTATTCCGATATTTTATGAGCTACATGTATAGCGGTGCTAATCATGTTTTCCTTAATCTGATTTGTAAATCTAAACGAGGGCATATAAATACTAAAACTAGCAATCACTTTTTCTTTTTTATAAATAGGGCATGCAATTCCAATAATTTGGCCAGTATCTTCAATTAAAGCGTAACCTTGTTTTTTTATTAAAGAAATCTGTTCTAAAAATTTTGTTCGACTATCTGCTCCAGGCCATATATTTTTAGAAGGTAAACCATACCTTTTTATATATAACTGTAAATCTTTTTCAGGCAGCATCGCAATTAATAGTCTTCCGGTAGAAGAGTCGTAAGCATTTTTTTCATCCGCAGTAGTGGCTTGTACCATTTGAGTCGAATTTTTCCTTTGTAAAACAATTCTTTGGTTTTTTTTTAAAATAGCAATCAGGTTATTTTCATTTAAAACCTGTAAAGCTTTTTCCATCTCATTTGAGGCTTTCTTTAAAAGGTCTTTAAAACCAAAAGAGCCATTGGCTATTTCTGCCAGTCCACCATCCAAAATATATCCTTTCTCATACTCGGCTTTCTTTATTAAGCCCCTATTTACTAAAGTTTTAATAATGTTGGCACAAGTAGCGGTATTTAAGTTTAAGTCTAATGCAATATGGCCCATTAATTTTGGACGCTCGGCATCATTAGAAATGTACTCTAAAATATCTATAGCTCTATTAATTACTTGAATCATCTACTAAATTTTAGGCCAAATTAATATAAATAATGATAATTTGTTTTACAATATAAAATTTTATTTTTATATAGATATAATTATTTATTTTCACATTATAATTAAACCAGATTATATCTTAAACTAAAAATGAGTACTAACAAAACTTCAACTAGGTTCGCTTTTATCATGATTACTTCCCTTTTTTTTCTTTGGGGATTTGTACATAATCTAGATCCTATTCTTATTCCGCATTTAAAGAAAGCTTTCAGTTTAACTACTTTGCAAGCTTCTTTGGTAGACTCTGCTGTTTTTATAGCTTATTTTGTTATGGCTTTACCTGCTGGTTTTTTAATGAAAAAATATGGCTATAAAGCGGGCATTATCTTAGGTCTTTTGTTGTTTGCAATAGGGTCTTATTTATTTATTCCATCTGCAAATACTCAATCTTATGTATTTTTCTTAGTTGCTTTATTTGTTATAGCTTGCGGCTTAACCATATTGGAAACAGCGGCAAATCCTTATGCTTCATTATTGGGTGAGCCAGAGAAGGCAACTCAAAGGTTAAATTTGGCACAATCATTTAATGGTTTAGCCGCCACTTTAGCTCCCATTATTGGCGCCAAAATCATATTAACAGAGGGCTACACTGAAAAGGCTTTAAATAGCATGACACCAGTAGCCAAAGAAATTGCTTTAGCAGCAGAAGCCGCTACTGTAAAAGCGCCTTATTTTATATTGGGAAGTGTGATTTTAATTATTGCGGTTATCTTCTTCTTTATGAAGCTACCAGAGATTCAGGAGCCTGAATCTAAGTCTGAAAATTCAAGTGTATTGCATGCTTTTAAGCATCGTCATTTATCATGGGCAATTGCAGCACAATTTTTTTATGTAGGGGCGCAAGTTTGTGTATTTAGTTTCTTCATTTTATACGCAACTAAATCAGCCGGAATTACAGAAATGCAAGCTGCTCAATATGCTGGTTTTGGAGTAGGAATGGCTTTTATGGTAGGCAGGTTTGTGGGTACTTTCTTTATGAAATATATAGAACCTGTAAAATTACTATCATTATATGCCGCTATATGTACTCTTTTGTGTTCTGTAGCAATGTTTTCTACCGGCATGATTACCATTTATACCATCATAGCCATTGCCTTTTTTATGTCTATCATGTTTCCAACCATATTTTCATTAGGTATTAAAGAATTAGGAAGTGATACCAAATTTGGAAGTAGCTTAATTATTATGTCTATTGTTGGTGGGGCTATTTTACCGCCTTTGTTTGGATACATTGCTGATGTTTATGGCAACATTCAAACAGGGTATATAGTACCTTTAGTTTGCTTTACAGTGATATTTTATTTTGGAATTAGCGGGCATAAAATCACAGAGCGTAAAATTGATAAAAATGTGTTGGTTTAAAGGCTTTAAGTAGGGGTTTAATAGCTGGTAATCTTAATAAATAATATAGTTTATAACCATTCAAAATTTCTTTAACTTTTAAATTGATCCTTATTTTTAATTTACTTTTAGCTTCTAAAATAAAACTTATGAAAAACTATATTCTTATTTTCTTTTTATGGATATCTTTTTCAGCATCGGCTCAAGTAACTGAACCGTTAAAATTGTTGTATAACCAACCTGCTAAAATTTGGGAAGAAGCTTTGGCCTTAGGAAATGGAAAAACAGGTGCTATGGTTTTTGGTAAAGTAAGTAAAGAGCGTTTTCAATTAAATAATGCAACACTTTGGTCGGGCTATCCAGATGCAGGTAACAACCCCAAAGCAATAGACGCATTACCCAAAGTACGTCAAGCTATTTTTGATAAAGATTACGCAAAAGCTGCCACTTTATGGAAAG
The DNA here is from genome assembly GCA_044373805.1 of Pelobium sp. Classification (GTDB taxonomy): domain Bacteria; phylum Bacteroidota; class Bacteroidia; order Sphingobacteriales; family Sphingobacteriaceae; genus Pseudopedobacter. The sequence goes on along the minus strand of JBILPO010000169.1, from coordinate 2,125 downwards.
AAAGTATGCAAGGGCCATATTCTGCTAGGTATTTAACCATGGCCGATTTGTTTTTAGATTTTGGTTTGAAAGATTCTGCGGCTACCAACTATCATAGAACGTTAGATTTAAATACAGCGGTTCACACCGTTTCTTATAAAATTGCAGGGGTTAATTATAAAAGAGAAACTTTAGTCAGTTATCCAGATAGGGTAATGGCCATAAGAATTACCGCTGATCAAAAAAACGCCATTAATTTTACAACTAGTATCACCAGCAAATTGCGTTACCAAACAACAGCAATAAAGCAAAATTATTTGGTTTTAAAAGGAAAAGCACCTAAGCATGTTGCTCAAAGACAAAGTGAAGCGCAACAAATTGTATATGATGATAAAGAAGGGATGACATTTGAAGTTCATGTACAAATTAAGAATGAAGGGGGAACTACTACTTCGGTTGGGAAAGATGTTAAAGTTTCAAAAGCAAATGCAGTAACCATTTATTTAACAAACGGAACTAGTTTTAATGGATTTGATAAATCCCCAGGTTTAGAGGGCATCAATCCTTCTTTAGAAGCTATCAACAATATGAAAAAAGCTTTTATTAAGCCTTATAATCTTCTAAAAACTGTTCATTTAACAGATTATCAAAAGCTATTTAATAGCGTAAATTTTAATTTAGAAGCTAACGCAGACTTTATAAAATTACCTACCAACATTCGTTTATCACGCCAAGGACAAACTGGAAACGATCAAGGATTACAAGTTTTATATTATCAATTTGGTAGGTATTTAATGATTGCCAGTTCCAGACAAGGTTCTTTAGCAACCAATTTACAAGGAATTTGGAATGATGTTGTGCAACCACCTTGGGGAAGTAATTATACTGTAAATGCCAATACACAAATGAATTATTGGTTAGCAGAAAACGCCAATTTATCAGAATTGCACCAGCCTTTGTTTGATTTTATGGAGCGTTTAGCGGTTAATGGTGCTACAACGGCAAAAACAAATTATGGAATAAATAAAGGTTGGGTTTTACATCATAATTCAGATATATGGGCTAAAACTTCACCTGCTGGTGGTTATAATTGGGACCCTAAAGGAGCACCTCGCTGGTCGGCTTGGCCAATGGGTGGCGCTTGGCTAACTACACATTTATATGAACATTATTTGTTTACTAAAGACAAGGTGTTTTTAAAAGATAAGGCTTATCCTTTAATGAAAAGTGCTGCCGAATTTATGTTAGAATGGTTAATTGAAGATAAAAATGGCTATTTAATAACTAGCCCATCAACATCGCCTGAAAACGTTTTTAAAATTGATGGAAAAGAATTTGAATTGAGTATGGCCACCACCATGGATATGGGCATTTTGAAAGAACTTTTTACTGATTGTATTGCATCAGCAAAAATTTTAGGAATTGATCAAGATTTTAGGAATCGATTAGAAATAGCTAAAGAAAAATTATATCCATATCAAATTGGGCAGCATGGGCAGTTACAAGAATGGTTTGAAGATTTAGATAGCCCAACAGATAAACATCGCCACTTATCACATTTATATGGATTATTTCCGGGCAATCAAATAGATCCAATTAAAACTCCAGACCTAGCAGCAGCAGCAAAGCAATCATTAATTCACAGAGGCGATGTAAGTACTGGTTGGTCTATGGCGTGGAAAATTAATTGGTGGGCAAGATTATTAGATGGAGATCATTCTTTAAAAATTTTAAAAGCAGGTTTAACTTTAATAGATCCAGCCAAAACGATTGAGCCAAAACCTATTTCCAATGTGCCATCTAAGCAATTAACCAATATTCAAATGAGCAGTGGTGGCACTTATCCAAATCTATTTGATGCACATCCGCCTTTCCAAATTGACGGCAATTTTGGCGTAACAGCAGGCATAACAGAGATGCTTTTACAAAGCCACAACCAAGAATTATTTTTATTACCAGCGTTACCGCAAGAATGGGCAAAGGGTTCTATCAAAGGTATAAGAGCAAGAGGTAATTTTACTGTGGATTTAAAATGGGAAAATAATGAACTTAAAAATGCATTAATTTATGCTGTTTCTGGTGGCATTTGTAGAATAAGAACTTATTTTCCAGTGAAAATTATTGAACAGAAAACTAAAAATGCTTT
>JBILPO010000168.1:0-5093 GCA_044373805.1 Pelobium sp. | reverse complement strand
CTTTTATAAAAATAGAACCTGGTTACGGCCCAAGACATTTTACTTTTAACAAACAAGCCAACCGCGTTTATGTAATTGCTGAAATGAAAGCTATGGTTTCTGTTTTTAGTTATCAAGACAAAACTTTAAAACATCTTCAAGATATGAGCATGAACGTTGCTGATTTTAAAGGAACTAATGGCGCTGCCGATATCCATTTATCTAATGATGGAAAATTCCTATACGCCACAAATAGAGGCTCAGTTAATGAAATTGTGATTTTTAAGGTAGATAAAAGTACCGGAGAATTAGAAAGGATTGGAGCTGAAAGTAGCAAAGGAAAAACTCCTCGTAACTTTATGATTTCTGCTAACGATCGTTTTTTATTAGTCGCTAATCAAAATTCAGATGATGTTTATGTTTTTAAACGAAATAAAAAAACGGGCTTACTAAGCTACAATAATGAGAAAATAACAATTGGCAGCCCAGTTTGCTTAAAAATGACTCCGACAAAATAACTATCTAAATTTCCCTCTTTCATAATAAATTGATCACTTCCACCTGACGTGTTATCAGATTGGTGTTTATAAACCAAATATAAATAATGAAAATTACCCTCTTTACCCTATTATCTCTATTTTTATTTTCCAATTTATTCTCTCAGAATAAGAAAGACAGTACCCTCATTTTACAAGAAATAACGGTAAAAGCCTATTTATCTGAGCAACCATTGCTTAGTTTACCGTCTTCGGTAGTGGTGATTAATCCAAAACAAATTCAGCAAAGCACTATTCATTCAATAGTACCAGTTTTAAATACTGTTAGCGGCGTTAAAATGGAAGAAAGATCTCCTGGAAGCTACCGTATTTCTATTCGTGGAAGTTTATTACGTTCGCCTTTTGGAGTAAGAAACATTAAAGTTTATTATGATGATTTTCCGTTAACTGATGGTGGAGGAAACACTTATTTTAACTTGATTGACCAATCTGCTATTAACAATATTGAGATTTTAAAAGGCCCGGATGGTAGTTTATTTGGCGCAAATTCTGGCGGGGTAATATTGGTGAACACTCAGGCCAAAACCGATGAAATATCTTTAAATTTAGGTGCTGGATCCTACGGATTTGCCCGTCAAAACTTTAGCATTAACAAAAATAGAAAGAATTTTGATTTTAATATTCACCAAGCCGTACAACTTTCTGATGGTTATAGAGACCACAGTCAGCTGAAAAAATATTTTTTTCAAACTCAAGAAAAATGGAGATACGCTAAAAATTCTACTTTAAAATTCTCTGGCTTTTACAGTGATTTAGGATATGAAACACCCGGGGGACTAAATCCTACACAGTATGAAAGTAACCCGCAAGGTGCTAGACCAAGAGTGGGTATTACACCTAGCGCTGAAGAACAAAAAGCTGCAATTTATAACAAAACTTTTTTTGGTGGCTTGGCGCATGAAATTCAAATCAATTCAAGGTGGAAACACGTGATTTCCGTATCGGGAATAAACACAAATTTTGAAAATCCTTTTATCACCAATTATGAAAAACGTAAAGAGCAATCTTATGCTGTACGCACTTATTTTGAATTAAAAAACAATCAGGTGGCTAAGCTAAAATACCAATGGAATACCGGATGGGAATTTCAAAAAACCAATACTGATATACGTAATTACGGGAATAATAAAGGTCAAACAACCACTACTTTAGCCGCCGATAGAATTAAAAATCAATTACAATTTGTATTTACTCGTTTTGCTTTACAAAGTGGCAAACACTTTAAGGCAGAGATTTCTAATAGCTTAAATTTTGCTAGTTACAGTTTTGAAACATTGCCAGAATCTAGCAGTGCGGTGGTTACAGGTTCTCAAAACCTAAAAACACAATGGATGCCGAGATTGGGTTTGTCATACCTAGTGAATAACCAAATTGCCTTACGCGGAATAGTTAGCAAGGGATTCTCTACCCCAACTACCGCCGAAATAAGAGCGTCAGATGCTAAAATAAACACCAATTTAAAATCAGAAAATGGTTGGAATTACGAATTAGGAATGAGGCTTAGAACCCCATTTGAAGCAGTTAATTTAGATATTTCGGCGTTTTATTACCGATTAAATGATGCCATAGTGAGGCGAGTAAACTCAAATGATCAAGATTATTTTGTGAATGCTGGAGGAACTAACCAAAAAGGAATTGAAATAGCACTTCAAACTAAAATTATAAGTAATAAAACAGGCATTATTAAAAACCTTGATTTTAATAATGCATTAACTTTAAATGATTTTAAATTTAGAGATTATACCGTTGGTAGTAATAATTTTTCTGGCAATTTATTAACTGGTGTACCTAAAATTAACTGGAATAGTAACGTTAATTTAGACCTTAGCAAAGGTTTAAATTTATATGGGCAATATCAATTTAATGGGAAAACTTCTTTAAATGATGGTGCTAGTGTATTTGCAGATAGCTATCATTTAGTGATGATGAAATTGAGCTGGCAACAGCAAATTCAAAAAGCATCTCTGAGTTTTAATATTGGTGCAGATAATATTTTAAATGAAAAATACAGTTTGGGTAATGACTTGAATGCATTTAGAACCCGATTTTTTAATGCTGCTGCTGATAGAAATTATTTTGTGGGTTTAGGCGTTAGGTTTTAAAGAATTAAAATAGCAGCAAAGGCTTGAGTACAATAAACCCAATTGCAGCGGCATACTTTTTGAGTTTTTGGGCGAAAAAAGATACAGCGGAAAGTGGGGCTAGCCTAACGTTTGAATGACGAAATTGCTTTTTCCTAATTGGATTCCTTTTGAAGAAAAATTAATCTTCCACTTCTTGTTTTGGATCTAAAAAATGATGAACTGGCTTGTAATGCAAATCAAAAGCTGCTGCTACGCCTCTGTAAACTACTTCACCGCTAATAATATTAAGGCCTTTTAACAATTCATAATTATCTAGACAGGCTTTTCTCCAGCCTTTATCTGCCAACTCTATAATGTATGGAAAAGTGCTGTTGGTAAGGGCAATGGTTGAGGTATATGGAACTGCACCGGGCATATTACTTACACAATAATGTAAAATACCATCTACAATATAGGTTGGATTTTCATGCGTTGTAGGTTTACAGGTTTCTATGCACCCGCCCTGATCTACAGATACATCTACGATCACTGTACCCGGACGCATTAATTTTAACATATCACGGGTAATTACTTTTGGAGATATTTCGCCCGTAACTAGTACCGCCCCCACTATTAAATCGTGGTTGGCCACTAGTTGTCTGATATTATACTCGCTACTAAACATGGTAACTACATGTGGCGGCAAAACATCATTAACATATCTTAAACGCTGTATATTGGTATCTAAAATGGTAACATGAGCACCCAAACCTGATGCCATTTTTGCAGCTTGAACACCAACTATTCCTGCTCCTATAATTAATACTTTACCAGGCGTTACCCCGGGAACACCACCTAATAGTATCCCTCTGCCCATTACCGGTTTCTCTAAATATCTGGCTCCTTGTTGTATGGCCATACGGCCTGCAACTTCCGACATGGGGACCAAAATTGGTAAAACTTTATTAGTGGTTTCAACGGTTTCGTAGGCTAAGCAAACTGCCCCGCTGTCCATCATGGCGTAAGTTAATTTTCTGTTTGATGCGAAATGAAAGAAACAAAAAATAAGTTGGTCTTTACGAGCCATTTTATACTCACGCTCTTCAGGTTCTTTCACTTTAATAATCATTTCGGCCCTACCCCAAATTTCATCTTCTGTTAAAATGATTTCAGCACCCGCATCTTCATAATCATCATTTCTAAAACCACTTGCAGCGCCAGCATGAGTTTCTATTAAAACCTGATGCCCTCTTTTTACTAGTTCATGAGTACCCGCTGGGGTTAAACCCACCCTATTCTCATTGTTTTTCATTTCTCGAGGAACACCTATAATCATAATTTTAATGTTTTAAATAAATAATATGTAATTATCAATAGAAAGACTAAATATTTAGTAAATATTCATCAATATAAGAATATTTGTATCAAAATATAAATTAAAATCAGATAACTACTAAAATTTTGTCAAAAACTAAGAAATCGTAATTTAGGGTTTTAATAAAATGATAGTTAGAGAGACTCAAGATAATTTTATCTTTATCACGCAACATGATCATGCCTATATTTCTGGTGAGTTTTTCGCGAATTTAAAAAAAGAGTTTATCCCTTTAGATTATCATGAATCTTTAAAATTTGCCATTCATCAACATGACAGAGCTTGGATTAAACCTGATGCTCATCCTTTTTTAAATGACTTTAAGCACTATCCTTATACCTTTCTTGATTATCCAGAAAAATTAAGACTCCACTTTTATACGCTCGGAATTGACCAGGTAGACCAAGCCAATTCTTATGCAGCTATTTTATGTAGTATGCATTATGCAAGTTTTTATAAAGAAAGCGAAGACGCTGCAGGGAAACAATTTTATGAAGGTGAAAAATTACGCCAAAAACATTTGATTAATAAATTAAAAATACCGCATGACAGGCTTTTAAATTATCAATTAAAAATTCTGCAATTTTGTGATGATCTATCTTTATACGTTTGTTTAAATAAACCTGGAGTTATTAAGGAAGAAGAGGTAGATATTTTCAAAAAAGGGTTCCCAAATTCGAGTTTTTTTCATATAAATGGGGAAACAAAAATTATTGCCTCATATAGAGATAAAGACAGGAATATTGTAAAATTTAATTCTTCGCCATTTGAAGAGCTTTTCGAAATTAAAATCCCATTAAAAAGGATTTCCAAAAAATTGATTGAAGAAATTGGTTTAGCCAACGCTTATGAAAAAGAAATAATTACTACTATCAGTATCAAATTTATATAATTATCATCCTTCATTTTTCAACTAATTATATTGCCCTTTAACCAATTTATTGTACAAACCATCAGTTTACTATTGTGAAGTGTTGTTATTGCTGAACCCTTTGATTTATTGTTTTTAGTAGAAAAAATTACGATAAGTAAAACCGGTTATCCAAAATTAAAAACCGGTTTAGGAATTTATTGCCCTAAAAATGTATATTCGCTTCCATGTCACTTTTTGATGCAAAA
>JBILPO010000008.1:0-17137 GCA_044373805.1 Pelobium sp. | reverse complement strand
CCTAAATCCTTCTCCAAAAGGGAGAAGTAATGCTTATATTTTTTTAACCTTTTGCGTAAGTCTTAAACCTTACACCCTAAACCTTTAACCTTATTTAACCCCTTATTTCGCTCCCACTTTAACTAAATCAGAAAACACGCCTGCGGCAGTTACAGCTGCTCCCGCACCCGGACCTTTTACAACCATTTGGGTTTCATTATATCTGTCGGTAGTAAATGCAATGATGTTATCACTTCCTGATAAAGCATAAAAAGGATGATCTGCACCAACAGATTGTAAGCTGATTTCTACTTTGCCATTTTCTAACTTCCCAATATACCTCAACACTTTTCCAGATTGAGCAGCGTCATTTTTCATTTTTTCGAAATAATCATTGGCATTTTTCAACTCCTGATAAAACGCATCTACACTTGGTGCTTCCGCACAGTTTTGAGGTAAAATAGCGCCAAGTTTTACATCACTTGCTTCCACTTCAAAACCTGCGTTTCTGGCTAAAATTAGCATTTTACGCATAAAATCTATTCCGCCTAAATCATCTCTTGGATCTGGCTCTGTATAGCCTTTTTCTTGCGCTTGTTTCACTACATCATGAAAATTAAGCTCTCCTTTAAAATTATTAAAGATGAAAGATATAGTTCCAGAAAGAATAGCTTCAATTTTAGCAATCTTATCGCCACTAACAATTAAATCACTTAAGGTTTTTATGATAGGCAATCCAGCACCAACATTGGTCTCATAATAAAAATCGACGCCATGCTTTTGTGCTGTATTTTTTAAATCGGTAAACTGAGCATAAGCTCCAGAATTAGCGATTTTATTACAAGTCACCACCGAGATATTCGCCTCAAAAGCTTCTTTATAAAATTTAGAAGGATAAGGGCTTGCTGTATTATCAATGAACACGCAATTTGGCAAGTTTAAAGCCTTCATTTGAGCCACAAATTCTTCTAAATTGGCTTTCGCCGATGAGGAATCTAATGCAGTTTTCCAGTCAGACAAATCAATTCCATCAGTGTCAATCAACATATTTTTGGTGTTGATTAATCCCAATATTTTAATGTTAATGAGGTTATTTTTAGCCAAAAACTCTTGATGACCGTTTATTTGATGCAACAATTCTGTACCAATATTTCCTACACCTACAATAAACACATTCAGTGTTTTTTGCAATTCAGCAAAGAAGGCGTCATGAACGGCATTTAATGCTTTTGATAAATCTTGATTGTAAATAATTACCGAAATATTGTACTCAGAAGAACCTTGTGCAATAGCGACTACGTTCACTCCGTTTCTACCCAAAGCATTAAAAAGCTTCCCAGAAATTCCTGGGGTTTTCTTCATATTCTCGCCGACAATGGCTAAAATAGAAAGATCAGTTTCAATTTTTACAGGCTCTAATTTGCCGACCTGCAGTTCTAATTCAAACTCTAACTCAATCAGAGCTTTTGCTTTTAAAGCATCATCCGGATTGACCGCAAAAGTGATAGAATGCTCAGAAGATGACTGCGTAATTAAAATCACGTTGACTTGCTCTCTAGAAAGCAAAGAGAATAATCTGCCGCTAAAACCTGCTTTACCAACCATTCCGCTACCTTCAATATTGATGATGCTGACATGATCTACCGAAGAAATTCCACGGATAATAGTTTGGGTTGGTTTTAAATCATGCTTGATATAAGTTCCTTCAAAATCTGGCTCAAATGTATTTTTAATAACAATTGGAATCTTCTTTAAAAAAGCCGGAATCATAGTTGGTGGATAAATCACTTTCGCCCCAAAAAAGGAAAGCTCCATGGCTTCAGTATAAGAAAGTTCTTCCATAGAGAAAGCCTTTTTCACACGTCTTGGGTCGGCAGTCATCATTCCGTTTACATCAGTCCAAATTTCAATCTGACTAACATTTAAAGCGGCGCCTAAAATAGCTGCGGTATAATCACTTCCACCTCTACCCAACGTGGTTATTTTTTGTTCGTTATTGCTTGATATAAAACCTGTTACAACCACTAAATCATCTTGATGATGTTCAAAATAGTCGTTCAGTAAAAAGTTAGTTTGCTCAAAATCTACCTTTGCATTACCATAAGAACTATCGGTTTTAATCACTAAAGAAGCATCTAAAAATTCTGTCTTTTCATAAACAGCTCTTAAAATTCGGCTAATCATAAACGCCGAACTTTTTTCGCCAAAGCTTAAAACAGCATCTTTAGTTTTTGCGCTTAACTCCTGCAAAGAACTTATTCCCTGTAAAATGTCTTCTAACTCCTGAAAATATAATTTAAGTTTCGTTAATACCTGGTTTTGCTGTTGCAAAGGCACCAATTCTTTAACTACCACAAAATGTTTTTTCTCCATTTCGCTCAAATCAGCTATAAAGTCTCCACCATCAACAGCATTTTCTGCCATTTTTAATAGTTGGTTGGTTACCCCACCCATGGCAGATACCACTACAACAATTTGTTCTTTCTGATCAAGATTGGTCTTGATGACTGCCATTAAGGCTTTTAGTGCTTCTACGGAACCTACGGATGTCCCCCCGAATTTTAAAATTTTCATTGTTTGAATATAAAAAAAGCGCCTTCCGGTTTCTCGGAAGGCGCTTGAATATGTTATTTTAAACCATAAACTACCTTCCCTTACGCTTGAAGCGTAGTGGTTGTTGTAGTATATGTTGTGTAAAAATTCATTCTTAATGTGTATTTGATACACCAAAGCTAATGTTTCAAATTTTATTTACAAAATTTTTGTTACAATAAAAATAAGGGCGTTTTAACAGGCTGTACACTCTATCTTTTTTAGCCTCTTCTCAACCTCTTCAAAAAAGGATGCCGCTTCCATCCTTAACGCAGCTCATCAGATTTATTAAGTGTTAGCTAAAACAATTTTTAAAGCATTCTTTGTCAAAAAAGGTTTATGGCTATCTTTACAACCAATGCAAGGACTAGTTATAAAATCTACAGGAAGTTGGTACACCGTTTTAGGCGAAGATCAAAATAGGTACGAGTGTAGAATTAAGGGTAAATTTAGAATGAAGGGACTGGTAAGTACCAATCCGGTTGCAGTAGGAGATCAGGTTGATTTTGAACTAGAACCCGAACAAGAAACTGCGGTTATTTCTAAAGTTCACGACCGTAGAAATTACATCATCAGAAAATCTATCAACCTTTCAAAACAGGTTCAAATTATAGCTACAAATTTAGACCAGGCTTGCTTAGTGGTTACTTTGGCTTCCCCTCGCACTTCTTTAGGTTTTATTGATCGATTTTTGGTTACTGCCGAAGCTTATAGAATTCCAGCGGTTTTAATTTTTAATAAGCTTGATCTTTTTAGCCAAGAAGGATTAGAAATATTAGACAATTACATAGATCTGTATGAAGGAATTGGTTATAAATGTTTGGCTGTCTCTGCCATTAAAGGAACCAACTTAGATCAATTAGAAGTTCTTCTAAAAGACAAAACCACTTTATTTTCTGGTCATTCTGGCGTTGGAAAATCAAGTTTAATTAATCAGATTATTCCAGGAAAAGAATTAAGAACTGGCGAAATTTCTGATTGGAGTGATACCGGAAAACACACCACCACTTTTGCCGAAATGTTTGAATTGCCTTTTGGCGGAAAATTGATTGACACGCCAGGAATTAGAGAATTAGGGCTTACAGATATAGAACCGAAAGAATTGGCTCACTTTTTCCCAGAAATGAGGGCTTTAATGAATCAGTGCAAATTCAATAATTGCGTTCATATTAATGAACCTGGCTGTGCGGTTTTAAAAGCCTTAGAAAATGGAGATATAGAACCAACCCGATATGACAGCTATCAAAGTATGTATTTTGGCAATGATACGAGACATTAAGCCTCACCCTAAATCCCTATCCAAAAAAGAGGGACGCTCAGGATATTATTAATAAAAAAAAACCAACAACCAACAACTGAATATGAGAGCAGTAATACAAAGAGTTTCTGAAGCAGCATGCAAAGTTAATGGTAATATTACCGGAGCTATTGAGCAAGGTTTTTTAGTTTTATTAGGGATTGAAGATGCTGATACAGATGAAGACTTAGTTTGGTTGGCTCAAAAAATTGCCAATATGCGTGTATTTGGTGATGAAAATAATTTGATGAATAAAGCTTTAGCTGATATTGATGGCAGAATTCTGCTCATATCTCAATTCACTTTGTTTGCCCAAACCAAAAAAGGAAATCGCCCATCTTTTATAAGAGCTGCCAAGGCCGACAAAGCCATTCCGCTTTATGAGAAAATGATTCTAGAACTAGAAAAACTGACTGGTAAAAAAACAGAAACAGGCATTTTTGGGGCTGATATGAAAGTGAGTTTAGTGAACGATGGACCAGTGACGATTACGATAGATAGTAAAAATAAAGATTAGGTGAATGATTAAAAAGATTTTTGACACAGATTATTAGGATTTCACGGATTCTAGATGTTCTAATTTGAAGCTTTATTAAAATTTTTGACTTTTAGGATTTTGCATCCTATATTGAGTTTCATTTATACCTATCTAATCTGCATAATGACTGAACTTTTATTTAAAGATGAAACTTACGAAATTATTGGTGCTTGTATGAAAATTCATAGTGCCTTAGGCTGTGGTTATAAAGAAGCTATTTATCAAGATGCTCTAGAAGTGGAATTAATCAATAGAAAAATAGACTTTGTGAAGGAAAAGAAATATGATGTTGTTTATGAAGGCATCACGCTAAAACATCATTTTATTGCAGATTTTGTTGTATTTGAAAATATAATAGTCGAACTAAAATCAAGTAAAGAGATTGTAAATCCATTCATTGCTCAAACCATAAACTATTTAAAAGCGTCGGGATTAAAAGTTGGTCTGATTATCAACTTTGGAACACCCTCTCTACAAACTAAAAGAATCGTTTTTTAAGCAATCTTCCATAAATCTGTGAAATCCTTATAATCCGTGTTAAAAAAATCAATCTTTAAATTATGACTATACAAGAAGCTCAAAAATTAGTAGACAATTGGATTAATACCACTGGTGTGAGGTATTTTAATGAATTAACCAATACGGCTATTTTAATGGAAGAAGTTGGGGAAGTAGCCAGAATTATGGCCAGAAAATACGGTGAACAATCTTTCAAAAAATCTGATGAGGATGTAAACTTGGCGGATGAAATGGCGGATGTTCTTTTTGTTTTAATATGTTTAGCCAACCAAACCGGAATTGATTTGACTGATGCTTTATCTAAAAATATGGATAAGAAAAGCATCAGAGATGCCAACCGACATAAAGATAACGAGAAATTAAAATAAAGCCAGCTTTGCTTTTGTATTAACCGCTGTCTTTTGCTTTAGGGGTTGAAATGGCATCCTTTTTGGTTTTTCACCAAAAAGATATAATGGAAAACCCGCCCGAACGCCCAAAATTAAGTTGTTATTTTAGTTTGCGTAAAACTCTTTTTCGGCCTTTTTTCTCTTTTTCTCTACCCTGCCTGATACTGCTATGCTAAGTTCATACAATAAAAATAACGGGAAGCTTACTGTTAGCATGGTAGGTACATCTGGTGTTGGGGTAACTATTGCCGCAATTAATAATATGATAACTACTGCATATCTTCTTTTTTCTCTCATGAATTTTGGCGTCATAATGCCTAAACGAGAAAGGATATAAATCACAATAGGTAATTCAAAAATTGCACCTGTACACAAGGTTAGCGTAGCAACCGAAGAAAAGTAAGAATCTATGGTAATGGTATTCTCAATATCTGGACTGATACTATAATTAGACAAGAAATTAATAGACAACGGCGCTACAATAAAATAGCCAAACATTAAACCAATAATAAATAACATACTGGCATAAAACACAAATCCACTAGCCGATTTACGCTCATTATCCTTTAAAGCAGGTTTTACAAAAAGCCAAACTTCCCATAATAAATATGGAAAGCCAAGGATTACGCCAATCATTAAAGCCGAATTAATTTGCAAGGTAAACTGCCCGGCCATCTCTGTATTGATAATTTTACCGGGAATATTGGTGATACAAAAACCAGGACCCATGTTAAAGTACTCCCCAACCTTGCACATCATTCTATAAGTCCAAAAACTGGGTTTATGAGGGCCCATTATGATGGTATCAAAAAGAAAATCGTAATAAAAGAAACAAACGGTGGTAAAAACTATTACCGCAATAGAAGCTCTAATCAAATGAATTCTAAGTTCGGCCAAATGGTCAAAAAAAGACATCTCTGCCTCTATTGTTTTGCCTTTTTCTTTGATGGATTCTACTAAATCTGTTTTTCTTGCTTTACTCATTCTACAATCTCTCGAAACAAAAATACCATTTTGAAACTATTCAAAATGGTATTTATCTATACATATTTTCAAATATTAATCTTCGGCGGTAAGATCAAAAGTTTCCATAAACTTAGTGGTAAAATTACCTGCTCTAAAATTAGGATCCTTCATTAATTTTAAGTGAAAAGGAATTGTGGTTTTTATGCCTTCTATTACAAATTCACTTAGCGCTCTTTCCATGGTACATAAGGCTTCTTCACGGGTTTGAGCCACGCAAATGAGCTTTGCAATCATAGAATCATAATTTGGAGGAATGTTATAGCCAGCATAAACGTGGGTATCAACTCTTACTCCGTGTCCACCTGGAGAGTGAAAATGGGTAATTTTTCCGGGTGAAGGTCTAAAGTTGTTAAATGGATCTTCGGCGTTAATTCTGCATTCTATCGCATGCATTTCTGGCGTATAAGATTTTCCAGAAATAGGAATTCCGCAAGCTACTTTTATTTGTTCTTTTATTAAATCGAAGTTTATCACCTCTTCTGTTACGGGATGTTCTACCTGAATACGGGTGTTCATCTCCATAAAATAGAAGTTACGATGTTTATCTACCAAAAACTCTACAGTTCCGGCACCTTCATAGCTTACTGCCATTGCGCCTTTAATAGCGGCAGCTCCCATTCTTTCTCTCAAATCTGGAGTCATAAACGGTGACGGAGCTTCTTCTACTAATTTTTGATGGCGACGTTGAATAGAGCAATCTCTTTCTGATAAATGGCAAACTTTTCCAAACTGATCTCCAATAACTTGGATTTCTATATGCCTTGGATCTTCAATATATTTTTCTAGATACATGCCATCATTACCAAAAGCGGCAGCTGATTCCTGACGAGCAGAATTCCATGCATCTTCAAAATCTTCATCTTTCCAAACCTGTCTCATTCCACGACCACCACCACCGGCAGTAGCTTTCAAAATTACAGGGTAACCTATTTCATTTGCAATTTTTAATCCTTCTTTCACATCAACTAATAAACCTTCAGATCCTGGGATAGTAGGTACTCCAGCAATTTTCATGGTTTCTTTAGCAGATGCTTTATCTCCCATACCGTTGATTTGCGCAGCTGTTGCTCCAATAAATTTTATTCCGTACTCTTCACAAATGGCAGAAAATTTTGCATTTTCTGATAAAAAACCATACCCGGGGTGAATGGCATCAGCATTGGTTAATTCTGCTGCAGAAATAATATTTGGGATATTTAGATAAGAATCTTTACTTGGTGGTGGGCCAATACAAACTGCTTCATCTGCAAAACGCACATGTAAACTTTCTCTATCAGCAGTAGAATATACTGCTACTGTTTTTATCCCCATCTCTTTACAAGTACGGATAATACGAAGTGCAATTTCTCCTCTGTTTGCGATTAATATTTTTTTAAACATCTTAATTCAATTTGTCGATTTGTTTATTTTGCTAGATAGCTTTTCGTAGGGAAAATTTATTGGGTATTAGACAAATTGATTTAGATAGGTTCTACTAAAAATAAAGGTTGATCATATTCTACAGGCTGAGAATTATCAGTTAAAACTTTCACAATTCTACCTGAAACTTCAGATTCTATTTCATTAAATAACTTCATAGCTTCTATGATACAAAGTACTTGGCCTGCTTCAATTTCATCACCAACGTTTACAAAACTTGCTTTATCTGGTGATGATGAACGATAAAATGTTCCAATCATTGGAGATTTTATGGTTATATATTTGCTTTCATCTGCGCCTGCAATAACAGGTACATTTGGTAAACTAACAGGGGCTTGTTGATGTACAATTGGAGTGGCAACCGGAGCTGAAGCTGGTATAGCCGATGTTACATAAGTGTGTTCCTGCGTAGTTTTTATAGTGATTTTAAAATCTTTTTCTTCAATTGATACTTCATTCACTCCTGATTTTGATACAAATTTAATCAGATCTTGAATTTGTTTTATATCCATTCCCATGTTTACTGGTTTAATTTTGCGTTTAATTTAGAAAACTAATATAACAATTATATATAAATACCTATTGTTAATAGGCCCATTTTAGATAAACCGAGCCCCAAGTGAACCCACCACCAAAAGCGGCGAGAATCAAATTATCTCCTTTTTTCAATTTACTTTCCCACTCCCATAAACATAATGCTATGGTTCCGTTGGTTGTATTTCCGTAACGTTCAATATTGATCATTACTTTATCAGACCCAACACCCATACGATTGGCCGTTGCATCAATTATTCTTTTATTGGCTTGATGCGGTACTAACCAAGCAATATCTTCAGCGGTGAGGTTGTTTTTATCCATTATCTCTGCCGCAACATCTGCCATATTAGTTACTGCAAATTTAAAAACTGCTTGACCTTCTTGATGAACTACATGCTCATTTGCATCAACTGTTTCATGAGATGCTGGCTTTAAAGATCCTCCTGCTTTTTGATGAAGATATGACCTGCCAGACCCATCACTCTTAAGAATAGAGTCTATGACTCCGTAACCATCAGTGTTTGGTTCTAATAACACAGCTCCACAACCATCTCCAAAAATAATACAGGTCACCCTATCTTGGTAATTGATAATAGATGACATTTTATCACCTCCTACAACTAACACTTTTTTATGTTTTCCAGATTCTATAAATTGTGACCCTGTGGCAATTCCGTATAAAAAGCCAGAGCATGCAGCGTTTAAATCATAGCCCCAAGCATTCTTTGCTCCAATTTTGTCTGCTAAAATATTTGCCGTTGCCGGGAAAGGCATATCTGGAGTAGAGGTACAAAAAATAATTAAGTCTAATTCATCTGCGGTAATCCCTCTTTTTTTCAACAGTCCTTCTACGGCGGGGACAGCCATATCTGAAGTAGCTAAACCTTCTCCTTTTAAAATTCTTCTTTCTTTAATTCCAGTTCTGCTGGTAATCCACTCGTCATTGGTGTCTACCATGGTTTCCAGCTCCTGATTTGTAAGGATATAATCAGGTACATAACCGTTTACAGCAGTAATTGCAGCATGAATTTTACTCATAATTAATGGATTTTTATGAATTGAAGGCTGTTTTAAACTTTTCAATTATTTTGGTTTCTACCATCTCTTTAGATAGTAGTATCATATTTTTTATGGCTTCGGGACTAGAAATCCCATGCCCTATCATTACCGGAGCATTTACGCCTAATATTGGGCTTCCTCCGTATTGTTCATAATTAAATCTATCAAAAAACTCATCTTTTAAACCCTTCTTTAGGGTTAAAACATAAAAAGATTCGGCTAACTTTAGCATTACATTACCTGTAAAACCATCACAAACCACTACATCTGCTTTATCGTTAAATAAGTCTCTACCTTCTATGTTTCCAAAAAAGTTAATCAGTTGACTTTCATTAAGTAAAGGATAAGTTGCTTGGGTTAATATACTGCCTTTTTCAGGTTCTTCACCAAGATTCATTAGCCCTACTTGAGGATCATCAATATGATAAACATGTTTGGCATATAAACTTCCTAATATGGCAAATTGCAAAAGATTTTCAGGTTTACAATCTGCATTTGCTCCTGCATCAAGTAAAATTTTAAACCCACCTTTCAGTTTGGGCATAATTGCAGAAATTGCTGGCCTCATCACTCCTGGAATAGCTTTTACACTAAACATGGCGCCAACCAACATGGCACCTGTATTTCCTGCAGACGCAAATGAATCTATTTTTCCTTCTTTTAAAAGTTGAAAACCAACCGAAATGCTTGAATTTGGTTTTTGAACGATGGCTTTTGTGGGGTGTTCTCCCATGCCTATCACCTCTGTAGTATGAATATACTCGAAATGATCTGGATTAAAATTTTGTTCTTGTAGGAGCGGGGTAATCAAATCCTTATCTCCTATTAATACTAAATGCTGATGATGTGCTAGGTGCGCTTTTGCTTCTATTGCTCCTAAAACAGTTGAATTAGGCGCATAATCGCCCCCCATAATATCTAAGCCAATTCTCATTAAAATAAATATTCAGTATTAGTGGAGAATAACCTCTTAAGGCTAAATAAATTGCTTGTAAAAAAAAGCAAAGAACCCTTGTACATCAGGTTCATTTTAAATTTTGAAGTATGTACAAGGGATCTATCATTAATATTTTGTTAAGCTATAGAAGTATTTTCTATAATTAATTTACCTCTAAAATAAAGGTTACCATCTACATTGTATGCTCTGTGTGGCAAGTGAACCGCACCTGTTTCTTTACAAGTCCATAATGATGGAGCAACTGCTTTATAGTGGGTTCTTCTTTTATCTCTTCTTGATTTCGAGATTTTTCGTTTTGGATGTGCCATTTTTTCCTATTTTTAATTTTTGCTAATATTCTTTAATTTATCCCAGCGAGGATCATTATCATCGCTTTTTTCCTTTTCTTGTTCCTGTTCTTCGGAAAATTCTTTCAATTTAGAAAGCATTTCTTGATCACAATCACTTAAGTTACCCGGATCTTCACATACATTAATGTAAGGAGCCGCTAAATTGATCATCTCATATATAAATGATGAGGTATCAATTTCACTGTCATTCTTTGATAAAACCATAACCTCTTCGCTATCTTGTAAATCTTCTATATTAGAAAATTTTGCAATTAAACGATCTTTTGCATTTATCTGATGTGGATAATCAGCTAAACACTTATCACAATTTAATTTGATGTGCCCTGTGATATGAAAATCAAGAACCAGCATGGTTTCTTGCTTTTCTAGCAATAGATCTACTTTTAACAGACCTTGCTTTACCAAAGAATACTCAAATTCATTAAAGAAACGATCACCAACTTCAAAAGTAAATTGATGCTGACCAATCTTTAATCCCGTAAAGGGAATTGAATATTGTTTTAACGATTTCAAAGTTCGACAATTAAGCCTGCAAATTTAGGAAAAATAATTTAGCTGGAAAGGTTTTTTTCAAAAAGACCACAATAGCTTGTTTCTGTATGCTAAGGAAATGATTAATTGAGTTCCTGTTGCCTCAATTAATCCCTAATACAATGTAAAAAACAAAAATTGAACCCGCTCAAATTGAGTCAGCATCTTTTTTCTAATCTCTATCTCTACTCATTTTAGTAAAAGGCAGCGTGTTTTCTATAAGTTGTTGCTGCTCTCTACGCCTTTTAACTATGTGTATAGCTTCAAAAAGTGCATCTCTAAAAGAAGTTGGAGAAGCGCTATTTTTACCAGCAATATCATACCCTGTACCATGATCTGGAGAAGTTCTTACTACTGGTAAACCAGCTGTAAAATTCACGCCATGATGAAAAGACATCGATTTAAAAGGAATTAACCCTTGATCATGATACATGGCCAAAACCGCATCAAATTTGGTATACCCTTGGTTTCCAAAAAAACCATCAGCAGGGTACGGACCATAAGCAAAAACGCCTTCTTTTTTTGCAGTTTCTATAGCGGGAATAATGATATCTAACTCTTCATTACCTAATAAACCATTGTCACCAGCATGAGGATTAAGTCCTAACACCGCTATTTTTGGTTTCTCTATCCAGAAATCTCTTTTTAATGATTGATGCATTAATTTTAGTTTAGAAACTACGGCATCATGTGTAATATTGGTGGCAATATCTTTAACAGGTATGTGCCCGGTAACTACGCCCACTTTTAGTTCATCGCTCATTAAAAACATTAATGAGTCTGGCGCACCAGACATAGCTTGAACGTATTCTGTATGACCAGCAAATTTAAAAACCTCACTTTGGATATTATGCTTATTAATTGGCGCAGTAACTAAAGCATCTATTTTACCAGAAACTAAATCTTCAGTCGCTCTTTGCAAAGATAGAAAAGCGTATTTACCGCCCGTTTCATTTGCTACGCCAAGCTCAATTTTAACATCTTCTTCCCAACAGTTAATCATGTTGGGTTTACCCGGATGGGCCTGATCTGCATTGTTGATTACTTGAAATATAAACTCTTGAATTCCAACAGTTTTACGGTGAAATGACGCCACCTTGGTATGCCCATAAACAATAGGCGTACAGTACTGATAAACTTCGGCTTCGGCTAAGGTTTTAATAATGACTTCTAAACCAATTCCGTTTACATCACCTATAGAAATTCCAATCTTTAACAAATTGCTCATAAAAAATGAATGCTTAATTTTTGTGCAAATTAAAGATTTTGAAACGAATGTTGATTTTAAAGATTAAACTTTCCGTAATTTGTAGTTCATCTTTACATAAATATGAGTCTGGTAAAAGCAAAGAAACATTTAGGGCAGCATTTTTTAACCGATAAAAACATTGCAGAAAAGATTGTAAACAGCCTGATTCACCATAATCTTTACGATAAAGTATTGGAAGTAGGCCCAGGAATGGGGGTTTTATCTGATTTTTTGCTGCAAAAAAAAGAATACGAAACTTTTTTAATCGACATTGATAAGGAGTCTTTTTTATTCCTCCAAAAAAAATATCCTGCTTTAGGAGATAAATTATTGAACGCCGATTTTCTACATCTTGATTTTAAAAGTGTCTTTCCATCAGCTTTTGCTATTATCGGAAACTTCCCTTACAACATTAGTTCTCAAATTTTATTTAAAATTTTAGATAACAGAAACCAAGTGCCTGAAGTGGTGGGCATGTTTCAGAAAGAAGTGGCGGAGCGTTGTACCGCAAAACCAGGCACCAAAGAGTATGGCATTTTAAGTGTTTTTCTGCAAGCATATTTTAAATGTGAGTATTTATTTACGGTGAAAGCCGGGGTTTTTAATCCCCCACCAAAAGTGCTTTCTGCAGTAATTAGATTGAGCAGAAATGAGGCGCTGCATTTAGATTGTGATGAAAAATTATTTTGGCAAGTAGTAAAAGCAGGTTTTAATCAACGAAGAAAAACTTTGAGTAACGCTTTATCTGGTATTATCCCTAAAGAAAAACAAGATGACCAAAATGTTTGGACCTTAAGAGCCGAGCGTTTAAGCGTAAGTGATTTTGTAGAGCTGACTCAAAATATTAGTTTAAAAATAAAATGAGCAATAAAATATTAATAGTTGATGATTTGCACCCAGCTTTTAAGCTAGCTGCAGAGGATATGGGTTTTGAAGTGGATGATTTACCCCTCATCAAAAAAGAAGAAGTACTAAAAATTCTCCCAAACTATATTGGTTTAGCCATCAGAACCAAATTTAGGGTAGATATAGAGGTGATGGATGCTGCGCCAAACCTGAAATTTGTAGCTAGAGCAGGTGCCGGAATGGATAATATTGATGTCGCTATCGCTGATAAAAGAAATATCCAATTGATTAATGCACCAGAGGGAAATTGTGATGCCGTAGGAGAACACGCTACAGGATTATTGCTTTCGCTGATGAACAACTTCAGAAAAGCCGATATAGAAATCAGAAATCAAATTTGGGACCGTGAAGGCAACCGCGGTTATGAGTTAAAAGGCAAAACCGTAGCTATTATTGGTTACGGCCACATGGGACAAAGTTTTGCTAAAAAACTAAAAGGGTTTGAAGTAAGTGTAATGGCTTATGATAAATATAAAACGGGTTTTTCTGATGAATTTGCCAAAGAGGTAAGTATGGAAGAGGTAGTGAAACATGCCGATGTTTTGAGCTTACATATTCCACTTACTAAAGAAACCAAACAGATGGTAAACGATGAGTATCTATTACATTTTAGACGCCCCATATTTTTCTTAAATACTGCAAGGGGCGAAATAGTGAATACATCATCTGTTTTAAAAGGCATTAAAAACAGCAAAATATTAGGTGCTGGTTTAGACGTTTTAGAAACAGAGAAATTCCCAAATTTAGCTAACGAAGCATTTTACAAAGATTTAATTATCGAAGGAAAGCTTATATTAACTCCACACATTGGTGGCTGGACTTTTGATTCGTACCGAAAAATATCAGAGGTATTAGCGCTCAAGCTTAAAAATTTGGAATTATAAATTGTAAATTTATATCTTCGTAGTAGAAGCAAGACTATGTATGCGTAAAGCAAATGTGGTCTTGTTTGTTTTTTAGAGCTTGGCGTTGTCCGGGCTCTTTTAGTCAATAACCAATTAAAAAGGAAGAAGATGACAGAGGTAGCTTATTTTACCAAAGAAGGTTTAGAAAAACTAAAAGAAGAATTACATTATTTAAAAACAGAAGGACGAAGAAAAATATCTGCTGCTATTGCCGAGGCAAGAGACAAAGGTGATTTATCTGAAAACGCCGAATATGATGCCGCAAAAGAAGCACAAGGCCATCATGAAACTAAAATTGCCCAGTTAGGAAATATATTAGCCTCTGCCCGCTTAATTGACGAATCTAAATTAGATACTTCAAAAGTGTTGGCATTATCTATCGTAAAAATAAAAAACACTAAGAACGATTCCACCATGACTTATCAATTGGTTTCAGAAAATGAAGCGGATATGAAAACGGGGAAAATCTCAGTAAAATCACCAATTGCTAAAGGTTTGTTAGGAAAATCTGTTGGAGACAAAATAGAGATTACTGTACCCGCTGGCGTCATAGAGTTTGAGATTTTAGAAATTTCTAGGTAGTATGTTGGATCCTTACTAACCAATCAACTATTTAAGAACTAATATCTAACCAACTAATAAACTAACCACCCATTTCATGTCAACCATATTTAGCAAAATAGTTTCTGGAGAAATACCGGCACATAAAGTAGCCGAAACCTCAGATTACCTGGCTTTTTTAGATATCAACCCATTAAGAGCGGGTCATGTTTTGGTGATTCCAAAAACTGAAGTAGATTATATTTTTGATTTAGATGATGAGCAGTATACTGGCTTAATGATTTTTGCTAAAGTGGTTGCTACAGCTTTAAAAAAGGCTATGCCTTGCAAAAAAATAGGGATTACGGTTATAGGTTTAGAAGTTCCTCATGCACACATCCATTTAATTCCAATGAATGGAATTGCCGATATGAATTTTAGTCAGCCTAAGCTAAATCCTACCGAAAAAGAATTAAGTGAGGTAGCGCTCAAAATTTTAGAGGCACTAAAAGAAAGTTAGACACGTAATGGCAACCCAAAAGGTTGCCATTTTTGTTTGAGATTAATTCCGTAGATTCTTTCTAAACACTACCTCTAGAAAGCAATATCTAAAAAGAATAGATAAATTAGATAAAAATATCAACCAAGTTTATGCCTGCCAATCATTTTGATATTAAAGGATTAACCGACGCACAAGTTCTTTCTTCGAGAGAAAAACACGGACAAAATGTTTTAGACTACAAAAAAGAAAACAGCTTTTTAAATGCCCTTAAAAGCATTGCAAAAGAACCCATGGTGATATTGCTTTTAGTGGCATCGTCAGTGTATTTTATGAGCGGAAACGCTGGTGATGGCTTCTTTTTGGCTTCGGCAGTTGTTTTAGTTGCCACTATTTCGCTCTATCAAGATTCAAGAAGTAGAAACGCATTAGAAAAACTAAAAGACTTTACGCAACCCAAATGTAAGGTCATCAGAAATGGCGAAGTAGTAGAAATAAAAAGTGAAGATTTGGTATTAGGCGATAGCTTAATGGTAGAAGAAGGCACTTCTATAAGTGCTGATGGAGAAATTATCCATTCTAATGATTTTTCGGTAAATGAATCTATCTTAACCGGCGAATCTTTATCAGTAGAAAAAGATCAGTTTAAAGACGATCATTTTATTTACAAAGGAACCGCTGTTGCCGGTGGTTTGGCCATTGCTACGGTTACAGCAATAGGGAATCAAACAAAATTAGGCGCTATTGGCAAAAGCCTTGAGGCTATTAAAGAAGAAAAAACTCCGCTAGAAGTTCAAATTAGTGATTTTGTTAAGAAGATGGTGATTGCGGGGGCAATTGTTTTCTTAATTGTTTGGGCTATTAATTACGCTCAATCTTTAAGTGTATTAGATAGCCTGCTTAAAGCGCTTACGCTAGCTATGAGCATTTTACCTGAGGAAATTCCGGTAGCGTTTACTACATTTATGGCTTTAGGTGCTTGGCGACTCATGAAAATGGGCATTATTGTTAAGCAAATGAAAACTGTAGAAACTTTAGGTAGTGCTACCATTATTTGTGTTGATAAAACCGGCACCATCACAGAAAATAAAATGAGTTTGGCAAAGCTTTACCTGCTTTCTAATCAACAAATAACAGATGCAGAAAACATCAGTTCTGAAGAAGAAAAAGACCTTATTCGTTTGGCGATGTGGGCTAGCGAACCTATTCCATTTGACGCCATGGAAGTTGCCTTACATGAAGTTTACCAAAAAACCACTGCTGCAGACCAAAGGCAGGCTTTTATAATGATTCATGAATATCCTTTGAGTGGCAAACCACCCATGATGACTCATATTTTTGAAAATGAAGCCAAAGAAAGAATTATTGCTGCAAAAGGTGCTGCCGAAGCTTTAATAGATGTTTGTAACCTTAACGAAGCAGAAAAAAAACAAATTGAAAAAGCTATTGAGCTTTTATCATCAGATGGTTACAGGGTTTTAGGCATTGGAGAAACTCATTTTGAAGGAACTCAATTCCCTGCAAAGCAACAAGACTTTAAATTTAATTTTAAAGGCCTCATTGCCTTTTATGATCCTCCAAAGAAAAACATTAAGAAAGTTTTGCAAGATTTTTATAAAGCCGGCATTTTGGTAAAAATTATTACTGGGGACAATGCCCTTACTACCACCGCAATTGCTAAACAAATTGGCTTTAAAGGATATGAAAAAAGCCTTACAGGCGATGAACTAATGGCTTTAACCGATGGCGAACTGATTCAAAAAGTATATGACACCAATATTTTTACCAGGATGTTTCCTGATGCTAAACTTAAAATTATTAATGCGTTAAAGGCTAAACAAGAA
>JBILPO010000166.1:0-5111 GCA_044373805.1 Pelobium sp. | reverse complement strand
ATTTCAGGAGTTGTTGTATAAAACTACCTCTTCTAAGATGCTAGGGATTTGCATGCGCTATGCTAAAGATCAATTTGAGGCAGAAGACATGCTGCAAACAGGTTTTGTAAAGGTGTTTAGGAAGCTAAATGATTACCGCGGAGAAGGATCTTTTGAAGGTTGGATGCGCAGAATTATGGTGCATACTTCTATAGAGTTTTACCGCAAAAGTTTAAGAACTTTAAACGTAGTAGATATAGGTGAGATTCATGAGCAGGAAGCTTCTACCGCTTTTGATATGAGTAGCATTAATGTAAAAGATTTAATGAAATTGATACAAAACCTTAGTAACGGTTACAGATTGGTATTTAACATGTATGCCATTGAAGGTTACTCGCATAAAGAAATTGCAGCAGAATTGGGCATTACAGAAGGTGCTTCTAAATCGCAATTATCTAGAGCGAGAGCAGTATTAAGAGAACAAGTTTTAAAATTAGAGGGATACAGAAATGAAAGTAGCTTCGGATAAAAAATTTGATGAGTTTTTCAAATCCTCTTTTGAAGATTTTGAAGTAGAACCGTCTTCAAATTCATGGGACAAAATAGCTCAGGAATTAAAGCAAAAACCTAAAAAGAAATTTCCAATTTTTTGGATGGCTGCGGCTAGCGTAGTGATTGTTTTGGGAATTGGATTGGGCTTGTACACTCAACCTAATGAGGTGATTAAATTAAAACCTCAGACGGATGAAATGACTGCTGGGGTGGAGCCTAAGCTTGAGGAAAGTAAAGAACAAGGAGTAAAGGTTAAAGAGCAAAGAATTGTAGTAGAGAAGCCTGTATTATTAACTACTATCTCTAAAAAACAGCCTCTTAGGCAACAGAATAAGGTTTCTGAAAAAAATATTTCTGTCGATGCAACCATTACCAACAAACTAACCGTCTTAGATTTAAATAACTTGGAAGAAGATTTGGCAAGGATAAAGCCAATAAAGAGAATCAATTCTGTTGCGCAACAAATGATAGATGATGAAGCCAAACAAATTAAATTAAACGGCAGCATGAATGCGGCACTAGCACTGGCTCAAAATACTAATGATGGAAACTTAGACGATGTTGGTGGCGTTAACGACAGGAAAGTAAAAATAAAATCAGTAGGAGACCTGGTGAATTTTGTAGTAGCTAAAGTAGACAAGAGAGAAGAAAAAATTATTAAAGTAAGTAAAACCGATGAAGGTGATAACCAAATCACCGGAATTAATTTAGGATTATTCAAATTTAGAAAAGCAGAAAAATGAAAAAGATAATATTGAGTGCAATTGGCTTAGCCATGTTTAGCCTGGCGCAAGCGCAAGAACAGGATACCGTTAAAAAGAAAAAATCTTCAATAGTTATAAACTCTGAGGGCGTATCAATTAATATTGAAAAAAAAGATAGTGTGGTTAAAAAAGTGGTGAAATATCCAAAACTAGACTTTGATTTGACTTTTGAGCATTTTGATATTGGTTTGAGTAAATACCATACGGGTTCTGATTTTTCTACTCCGGCAGGTTATGCTTTTTTAGAAACCGAAACCTGGAAAACCAGTAATGTAGGCTTTGATCTTTTAGAAATAAGCTTAAGATTTAACCCTAATTTTAAAATAATGTTAGCCGCAGGTTTAGATTGGAACCACATGAGGTTAAAGCAAAATGTAACTATTAAACCAGAAAATGCAGTTTTAGCTGCCGATGCAGATGCTATAACTTATGAAAAAAATAGATTTTCTAGTCGGTATTTAAGAATCCCATTATATTTTGAATACCGTACTTCAAAAAATGATAAAGGTAAAAGAGCAACCATTGTATTTGGACCAGAAGTGGGCTTTTTGCTAAACGGAAAAGTAAAACAAGTGAGTAAGGAAGATGGGAAAGTAAAAGTAAAAGACGATTATAACTTTGAACCTTTTAGATATGGTGCAAATGCGAGAATTGGATACGGCGGCGCAGGAATATTTTTTAAATATTATATGAACGATGTTTTTGCTAAAAACCAAGGTCCGGCTGATTATAAAAACTTAAACTTTGGCTTAACCTTTGGGTTTTAATACACAAATCCCTATAAATATAAAAGGAGAACCGATTGAATTGGCTCTCCTTTTTTGTGTGTTAGTATGTATTTTGATCTAATTATTACCTACTGCGCCAGCGCCTTGACCACTTTCACCTTGTTTTAAATCATCGTTAGTTACCCCTTTTTTCTTAGCTGGTGCTCCTGCTTTTAATTGTCCAAATCTCCAACTAAAGTTAACTCCAAAAGACCTGAAAGGGATAGAAAAATTAGTGTTTTGCGTAAAATTAGTACTCACTAAATTAGATTTAAAGTTTTTACGCTCATTAAATGGATCTATAATGGTTAAGCCTAAACTTCCTTTTTTCTTTAATATTTCCTTTTTAAAGCCAGTAATCCACATGTTAAAACCAGCATTCTCTCCTTGGAAAGTTCTACGTGGTGAATTTAATATCACAAAACTCTCTATAATAAACCCCTTTGGTAAGTTTAAAGAACCACTTACAAAGGCATTGTATAAGAAATAGGTTTTACCTGATGTACTGGCATCAGGATTTAATGCCGAGTTATTTACAATAATATTATAAGAATTAATATTTAGGTTGGTTCTAAGGGTAAGTATTTTAGTTGGATTAACAGAACCAAAAAAATTGAAACCAAAAGAGCTATTTGTCCCTACGTTTTCGAAGGTTTGCAAGGAAAAAGATTTTCCATTTTCAATAGTAGGCTTAATTACGCTTTCTATAATACCGTTGGTTCTTCTGTAAAAAATAGAGGCATTAATTACCGTGGTTTTTACAAAAGTGGAGTAGCCTAACTCAAAATTGTTTGAGATTTCTGGCGACAAGCTAGGGTTTCCCTGAGATTGCTGTAAAGAATCTGCCACGTTACGGAAAGGATTTAAGAAGGGTAAACTTGGTCTCTGAATTCTTTTGTTATAGCTTAATTTAACGGTTTGAAAATTCTTGAAACTTCGGGAAACTACCACACTTGGAACAAACGTACCATAACTGTTTTCAAAAGTTGGGATTTGATTAGACGGTGTTGAGCTACCATTAATATCTGTATACTCATACCTTCCGCCTAGTTTAAAACCATACTTCTTAGCTAAAGTAAAGGCAAAAGTAGAATACGCTGCTGCCACATCTTGGCTATAGTCATAAATATTATTTCTTCCTGCTATAGCTGTAAACGATTCTGAACTTGGATTAAATTTTTGAGCTCTAGAATCACTATTAATTTCTCTTAAAATACTTTTTGCACCTAATTCCCATATTACCTTTTTAAAAGGATGGGTGTAATCTGCCTGAAAAGTAAATTCTTCATTTAACCCATCATTACCAGAAATTTCTGATAAAGGGTTATTAGAAAAAATAGTGCTATAATCGTTATCTGTTTTACCTCTGGTGTATTGTGCCGCTAAAGAATATTCTTGCCCCTCTTTTTTAAATTTGTGGGTAAAATCATTATTCCAATCGTAATTAAAAGAACTAAAATCACTATTTGTAGTACGTAAATAACTGCTGATAGCATTTCCATTTTTAGTGGTAGCTGTGTTAGCCCCGTCTGTACCAAAAGAAAAACGACTGAATTTTAAGCTAGAATTGATTGAATTGTAATTGTTAAAATCATAATCAATCCCTACAGAACCATTTCCGGCTAATCGCTCTGTTTCGTTTGTACCTGCTTGGCTGTTTGTGAAATTACTTCCAACCGAATTAAAATTAAGAATACTTGCCGCTGGCCAAGAATAGTTTCCTCCAAAATTAGTGCTTAAGCCAAATCTCCCTTTTTTAGCATTAATGTTTACATTGGCATTATTCTGACGAGTACCCAAAGAAGAATTAATAGAACCGCTTAAACCTTCTAAATTATTCTTTTTAGTAATGATGTTGATAATTCCAGATGATCCCTCTGCATCATATTTTGCTGATGGAGAGGTTATCACTTCTACATTTTTAATCTGATCTGCAGGAATCGCTTTTAAAGCATCTCCAATATTACCTGCCATTACACCAGATGGTTTGCCATTAATTAAAACCCGCACATTTGAACTCCCTCTTAAAGAAACATTTCCCTCATAATCTACAGAAAGTAGTGGTACTTTACGTAAAACATCAGTAGCGTTGCCACCTGCAGAGGTTACATCTTTTTCTGCATTGTAAACAATTCTATCAATTTTGTTTTCTATTATCGCGGCCTCTCCTACTACAGTAACTTCATTTAAAAGCTTATTGTTTGGAGATAAAACAATGCTTCCCATGTTTAAATCTGGCTTAGCTAAAGTGGTTTCTACTGGTTCTATTATTTTGGAAGCATATCCTATAAAAGAAATGGTTACTCTATATTTTCCAGGTTTGATGTTTTCTACTTTAAAAGCTCCCTTTTCATCAGCTAAAGAACCGTTTGTAGATTTTGTTTGTCCGTTTCTAGATAAAGAAATGGTGGCATAATCTACAGGCTTTTGAGTAAGAGAATCTATAATAATACCAGAAATTTTCCCAACGATGGTGGGTTGTGTTGCTCCGCCAGGAAACTGGGCATAAATAAAACTGGTTGAAAATACTGCCAGTAATAAAAAGTAAACGTGTTTCATTTTTTAATCTTATTTTTTTATGATAATTGCTGCCATGGGCTTAAATGACTTGGCTAAATACAACCAATAAAGCGAAAAAAGCTTTTTTTGTTTGTAGTAAGATGGGAAAAGGAATGCATTGTTACGGTATTGCCTAAATATTTGTGTAACGTAAGAGCTACAAAAATAAGCACAAAAAAAGCCGCTTCTGCGGCTCTAAATAAAATTTTTTAACGCTCTTATTTTATAAATAATGATAGGATAATAAATATTTAACCACTTTTTCAAACTGAACAATTTTTGATTCTTCTTTCTCGGAAGTAAAAGAGTCATTAAAATCTAAGAAATTTGAAGGGTCATGCTTTACATTATCTCGGGTTGTTTTTAATGTGGCATCAATAATTACACTCGAATTCTTTTTTGATTTTCCGGTAAACTGAAAATCATATTGAGCAACTTCTTTTCCATCTTTACCGAAAATTAGAATATGATAAGCTTTAACTTTTTCTTT
>JBILPO010000167.1:0-5111 GCA_044373805.1 Pelobium sp. | reverse complement strand
CTAAAAAAATATTACTTAAACCGTTTTTAATAAAATCATCTTTGTATAATTCTTCATATTCTGATAAAGGTAGATCAGGTACTATTACTCCATCTACTCCTACTTCGGCAGCAGACTTACAAAAATTTGCTACGCCATATTGAATCATTGGATTAGCATAACCCATTAATAAGATAGGAATTGAAACTCTACTTCTAAGATCTTTTAATTGCTGAAAGAGAATTTTTAAGGTCATTCCGTTCTCAATAGCCACCTGTGAGCTGTTTTGAATTACGGGCCCATCCGCTAAAGGATCCGAATAAGGGAAGCCTATTTCTAAAAAATCTGCACCAGCCTTTTCTAAAGCTTCGGCAATTTTTAAAGTCGCACCAATTTCAGGATAACCAGCTGTAAAGTAAATGGATAATATATTATTTTTCTTTTGATCGAAAAGTTGTTTCAGTCTGTTCATTTGTATTGAGTTGTTGGTTGTAATTACAGGTTAAAATATTTCATAAAAGTATCCAAATCTTTATCTCCTCTTCCTGATAGGCACACTACAACTACATCGTCTTTCTTTAACTCCATTTTTTCTAACTGAGCCAATGCATGACCGGTTTCAATAGCAGGAATAATCCCTTCCAATTTAGATAGCAACATACAAGCTTGCATAGCTTCATCATCTGTAATACTGACATATTCTACTCTCTTAGATTTATGTAAATGAGCATGTTGGGGGCCAATTCCAGGGTAGTCTAAACCAGCGGAGATAGAATAAGGTTCTACCACCTGTCCGTCTTCTGTTTGCATCAGCAAAGTTCTTGATCCGTGTAAAACGCCTTCTTTTCCTAAAACGGAAGTTGCAGCAGAATGTCCAGAATTTACACCTAAGCCAGCAGCTTCTGCAGCAATTAATCTTACTTTTTCATCTTCTAAGAAATGATAAAACATCCCCATAGCGTTACTGCCACCACCAACACAAGCTAAAACATAATCAGGTTGATCTGAACCTGTTTGGACTATTAATTGCTTTTTAGTTTCTTCTGAAATTACAGATTGAAACAAAGAAACCATATCTGGATACGGGTGCGGCCCCACCACAGAGCCAATAATGTAATGAGTATCTACCGGATTGTTAATCCAGTCTCTCATCGCTTCATTAGTAGCATCTTTTAATGTTTTACTTCCTGATGTTGCAGGAATTACAGTTGCGCCCATCATTTTCATTCTGGCTACGTTTGGCGCTTGTCTTTTAATATCAACTTCGCCCATATAAATCACACATTCTAAGCCTTTAAGTGCACAAACTGTAGCTGTTGCTACACCATGTTGCCCTGCTCCAGTTTCTGCTATGATTCGTTTTTTGCCCAATTTTTCGGCTAAAATAATCTGACCAACCGTGTTATTAATTTTATGTGCTCCTGTGTGGTTTAAATCTTCACGCTTCAAAAAAATATTTGCACCATATTTAGCCGACAATCTTTTAGCCAAGAATAAGGGAGAAGGCCTGCCGACATAATCTTTTAATAAATTCTGAAGTTCTACTTGAAATTCTGGCTCAGCAATAATATCAAGATATTTATTGCGTAATTCTTCAATATTTGGATATAGCATTTCGGGGATATATGCACCACCGAAATCACCATAATAACCTTTTTCATTTACACGATAATCCATAATTTTCATATTAAGCTCTAATCAATTCAAATGCCTTTTCTAACTTTTCTATATCCTTTAATGCGGGTTCAATCTCAAATTTTGAATTAAGATCTACGCCGTAAAAATTTTTATGCTTTATTTTTAAAACCTCTGCCAAGTTATCGGGGCCTAAACCTCCGCTTAACAAAAAGGGTTTCTCTATATTGTATTTTTGAAGAACACGCCAATCAAAAGTTAACCCAGAGCCACCATGTGTACTGGTTTTTGTATCAAATAAAAAGAAATCAACTTGCTCTACAAAAGCATTTAATGTATTAAAATCAAAGCTTTCATCTACTCCAAAAGCTTTAATTACTTTAAAACCTTTGGCCTTTAATTCTCCACAAAACTCAGGACTTTCTTGTCCGTGAAGTTGAATGGTTTTCATCCCATATAGATTTGAAAATTCTATCACTTCATGAAGATGTGCATTTACAAAAACTGCTGTTCTTTGAATGTCTGGTTGTAGATTAGCAACATCATTTCTTTCAAATTCTACACCAATAAATCTTTGGGATGGCGGATAAAATATAAAGCCCATAAAATCTGGCTCTAACTCGGCTAAAGCTTTAATGTTAGCTAAATATTTCATTCCACAAACCTTAATTTTTAAACTCATTTTTAATTACTTAATGCTATTAATTTTTTGAACGAGGTTAATGCTTTACCTGATGTTAAAGATACCTCTGCCTCGTAATAACAATCTGAAAATTGCTTTTGTTGATTGATTGTCTTTATAGCCATTGCAGCATTACATAACACTACGTTATTTTGTTCTATAGAACCTGTTCCTTCTAAAACGCTGGTAAATATTTTAGCTGATTCTTCTACTGTATTTCCACCAGAAATGTCAATTGCTGCTATCTTTTCAAATCCTAAACTCTTTATCTGATGAATTTGTTCTCCCTGATTAGAAAAAGTTTTAAAATCACAGGTTAAAGATATTTCATCATATCCTTCTAAAGCGTGTAAAATAGTGTAGTTTTTATCAGATTGTTGATATAAATAGGCGTATAAACGAGCTAATTCTAAACTAAAAACTCCTACAATTTGGTTTTGAGGCTGAGCAGGGTTTACCATTGGCCCCAACATATTGAAAAATGTTTTTACTCCTAATTCTCTTCTAATTGGCGCTACTGTTTTCATAGCAGAGTGAAATAAAGGGGCATGAAGAAAACATATACCTGCATTATTTAAAGATTTTTTTAATAAATCTTCTTCACTTACAAATTTATAGCCTAAATACTCCATCACATTAGAAGATCCGCAACTAGAAGAAACGCCATAATTACCATGTTTAGCCACATGATACCCTGCTCCCGCTACCACAAATGAAGCTAATGTAGAAATATTAAAAGTATTTTTTCCGTCACCACCAGTACCACAAAGATCTATCAAATTAAAATCTGACGTTAAATTTATGGGTACACAAAGCTCTATCATTGCTTCTCTAAATCCTTGCAACTCATCAACAGTAATATTACGCATACAATAAGCAGTCATAAATGCCGCCATTTGAGAAGTATTGTATTTACCAAGTGTAATGTTGGTTAATATCTCTTTAGATTGTACCCTACTAAATGTTTTTTGTTCAAATAAATGATTTAAAATCGCTTTCATTCTTAGTATTTGATTTTATAATTCATAAAAAAAGGGTTACCAGATGGCAACCCTTTTATATATCTTGTTTTAAAATAGAAATGAGGTTTGCCTTACGATATTTCGTAATGCCACCATCCCATTTTAATTGTGTTTAAATTTCTCATGTTTGTGCAGCAAATATGGCAAAGTTTTTAAATATCTAAAAATTAAAAGCAAATTAAAACGAATTTAATTTACAGACCTAACTAGCAGAAAAATAAAGAATAGATTATATTTTGTAAAAACACTTTAATTGAGCTAAACTCTTCAATTTAAATTGATTTTTTTTGATCTAAATAATGAAGCGTCCTTGAATGAGCTACCATTTTAAGAATGATTATACCTAAGTTGATGGAGATAGCAATCTGAATACTGTTTAGAAGAATTGACCGTTAGATACTTATTAAAAAATTGGAAGATGACTTTAAAACAGAATTAATATCTATTCATAAAAGCTATAATATGATCATATAGATTATTCCAACCAAAAAACATGTGAGAAATCATGGCTACATGCTTTTTGTTTTCAATCCTTTGATAATATACTTCTTTACGATTTTCTTTTAGTGCCTGATAAAATACTGGCGTTTGAATTTTTATAGATGCATAGGTTTTGCCTCCCATAAATAACTGGTAGGGATTTGTAATTTGATTTACCGTGAAAATTGGTGATGCGGCTATCCAACTTTTTTCATCATCACTAAAAACTTTTAAAAACCCAGGTATATATTTATCATTTTTATTGATTTGAGCTTTTATATAATGATGAATATCTAAGCCAAAAGGATCATTCAAAATCACTCCTTTAATGGGATTTTCTATATTGACGGCAGCAAAATATTGAGGATCTTGATTAATTAAAGCAGCCAAATGTGCGCCTGCTGAATGCCCCATCAAAAAAATCTTATTGGGGTTGCCACCATATTTAGCAATATTAATTTTTACCCATGCTATTGCTTTAGCACTAGCATAAGCCATTTCTTTATATTGTGCTTTTGGCGATAGCGGATAGTTGATGATAACTGCAACTTTGTTTTTGCGGGCAAAGTTGTTTCCTAAAAACCAATAAGTATTTTTTGATCCACTATTCCATGATCCACCGTGAATAAAAACAATTACGTCTTTTGGTGTTTTAATGTCATCAGAATAATAAACATCTAATAAGTTTTCCGGTCCACCATCGGCGTAAGCCAAGTCTTTTTCTTTTTTTATTCCGGCTAAAGTGCTAGTAAAACTTATTAAAAAGGTAGAAATCAATACTATGGCTCTCAAAGTTAATTTGTTATATTAATGGGTCTTTTTCTTTTTTGAAATGATTATAAACCAAATGATCTAACCATTTTGGAAAAAACTTTTGCATTAAAACAGTTAATTTTCCTTGTCTAGTCATAATCAGTTGTCTTTTTCTTTGTGCTACTCCATCAACAATTCTAATGGCTACATCTGCCGCAGTCATCATTTTATCTTCTTCCATAGAAGATTCTCCCTGAGATTTGGCTTCGCTGTTTAAAGCCACATTTCTAATGTTAGAGGCCGTAAAGCCCGGACAAGCCAGCATCACATGTAAGTTGTTTTTTAGATTTTCTATTCTTAGGGCTTCTAAAAAACCATTCATTGCAAACTTAGATGCCGAATAACCGGTGCGACCGGGTAAGCCTTTAAAACCAGCTATAGAAGATATACCAACAATTGAGCCATCTGTGTTTAATATTTCTTGTAAAGCGTATTTTGTGCAATAAACTGTTCCCCAAAAGTTAATGTCCATTACCTGTTTAAAAACTTCTAAATCAAGA
>JBILPO010000165.1:0-5114 GCA_044373805.1 Pelobium sp. | reverse complement strand
TAGAAACCTCTAAATAATAGCCAAAAACGTTGTTAAATGCTATTTTTAAAGAGCTAATTCCTGTATTTACCGCTTCATTTTTTTGTAATTCTAACAAATAGTCCTTGCCACCAAAAGCAATTTTTCTCAATCGGTCTAAATCAGGGTCTAGACCATCAGCCATAACTTTGCCCTTATTGAGCTGCACAGGTGGATCAGGCTGTAATTCTTTTTCAATTTTTTGAAGTACAGAAGCGCATAAGTTAATTTGCTCGGCAATTCGTTTCACCGAATCCTGATCCACAGCATCACAAATATTTTTTACTTCGGCAATAGCCGTTAAAGCTCTTTTTAATTGAACAATTTCTCGTGGATTGGTTTTTTGCAAGCCAATTTTAGAAATCAATCTTTCTAAATCTCCAATTTGTTTGATATAGTTTTGAAGCTTTGATCTTAAATCTGCATCATCATAAAAATACTGAACCACATTTAATCTTTCCTGAATAGGTTTTTGATTCTTAAGTGGCATCACCATCCATTTGCGCAACATTCTGGCTCCCATAGCGCAAGATGTGCGATCTAAAACATCAATTAAGGTTTTACCATTTTCATTTGGGGAGCCAATTAACTCTAAATTTCTAACGGTAAACCTATCCAACCACATGTAGCGGTCTTCCTCAATTCTAGAAATATTGCTGATATGTTGAAGCTGTCTATGCTCTGTTTCGTTCAAATAATGTAGCGCCACTCCGGCAGCAACAATTCCTAAATTTAATTTTTCTATTCCAAAACCTTTTAATGATTTTACTTCAAAATGCTTGAGTAACGTTTCTTGAGCATAATCTGCACTAAAAGCCCAATCATCTAAAGTATAGGTGTAAAAATTAGTTCCAAATTCTTCAGTAAAATCTTTGCTTTTGGCTTTAGAAAAAATCACTTCGCTAGGTTTAAAGCCTTGCAAAAGCTTATCAATATATTCGGGGTTACCTTGAGCCACCAAAAACTCTCCGGTAGAAATATCTAAAAATGAAACTCCAATACTTTGCTTCTCAAAATGTAAAGTGGCTAAGTAATTATTAGATTTTTGTTGAACAATATTATCGCTGTAAGCTACGCCTGGTGTGACCAATTCGGTTACCCCGCGTTTTACAATACCTTTAACAGACTTTGGATCTTCTAACTGATCACAAATGGCTACCCTTTGCCCTGCCCTTACCAATTTTGGCAAATAAGTTTCTATAGAATGATGCGGAAAACCGGCTAATTCTATGTGAGAAGCAGATCCGTTAGCTCTTTTAGTTAAAACAATTCCTAAAATTTGAGAAGCTTTTATGGCATCGGCTCCAAAGGTTTCGTAAAAATCGCCAACTCTAAATAACAATAAAGCACCAGGATATTTGGTCTTAATCTCGTTATATTGAGTCATTAAAGGAGTTTCTTTGTCGTTATTTTTTGCCAATGAGTAATAAAATTAGGTGTTGCAAAGTTATAAATTAAAGCAAGTGGTTTAGAATTGTTGAAAATTTGTTAAAAGTAGAACGTTAAAAAGTTGAAAGTTAAAAGTAGAAATTTATTTTGAAAAGCAAATTCATCACATTAAAGCACCGATAGTCTTGTTTTAAGCTGTAGTTTTAAAGCTGTAAAATAGCTTTAAAAGCTGCCGCTTCAACCAAGTTTATGATAGTTAAACTTGTGCAAAAAACAAAAAAATATTAATGAGAATTCTTATAATTTCGTATTCAAATTTCAATACCATTTCATGAAAAAAATATTCAATATCCTTAGCTTTTCGGCCCTTGTATTTTCTGTAGCTTGTACATCATCAAGTTCTAAAACAGCCAATGTAAATCAATCGGGTGATTCTGTAGCAGTAAAAACCGAAACTACAGCAGCGCAACCCATCAATCATGAAGGTAAAAAACCTGCTGATGCTGCAACTATACTAGCCCGTAAGCAAGTGCCAATTTTATGTTATCACCAAATAAGAGATTGGAAAGCAACAGATTCACAATCGGCAAAGGATTATATTATACCTGTAAAAACTTTTAAAGAACACGTAAAAATGCTAGCTGATAGTGGCTACAACAGTATTTTACCAGATCAATTGTATAATTATTTAGCTTATGGTGATCCTCTGCCTGAGAAGCCAGTCATGTTTACTTTTGACGATACCGATTATGATCAGTTTGAAGTTGGAGCCAAGGAACTTGCAAAATATGGGTATAAAGGCGTTTATTTTATTATGACAGTTTCTATTGGTAGAAATGGCAAGGTACACTACATGAGTAAAGAAAACATTAAACAACTTTCTGATGAAGGAAATACAATTGGAAGCCATACTTATGACCACCAAAATGTAAAAAAATTAGTTGGTGAAGATTGGACTAAACAAATAGATAAGCCCACTAAAACTTTAGAAGAAATAACAGGCAAAAAAATAGACCATTTTGCTTACCCATTTGGATTATGGAACAAAGAGGCTATTCCTGAATTAAAGAAAAGAGGATTTAAATCTGCATTTATATTAGCGGAAAAAAGAGATGAAAACGACCCATTATTTACCATAAGAAGAATTATTGCCAGTGGTTATTGGAGCTCAAAAACTTTACATAACAGTATGGTGAATAGCTTTGGGGAGAAAAGGAATTAAAACTGATTAGAGGGTTTTCAATTTGAAGATTTGAAAATGTGGTGTTTTAAGGATGACTTGCAAGATGTATTTTTTTTACCACAGAGGGCACTGAGATTTGATTGAAAGATGTTTTGCATGGCGTTTATAAACCACTGTTAGCGTAAAGTTTAATTATAAATTACACGTAGGAAATATAGAATTTAAATCGTAAAACACATGTTAGACGTGTGTTTTACGATTTTTTTTTGCTTGCCAGTTTTGTTTTTAGCAATGGAGTTCAATCTTTAGCACTGTTAGTCGGATAGGGATTGGCGTGAAAATCCTTTTTGCTCATTGGCCTTTTGGCCTGGGTAAGCAAAAAGATTGTAACAAAAGCCCGGCCCCTTGCGCAGCTTGGGGAAACGCCAAATTTTTATTCTTCTTTTAAGGAATTGTTATTTGTACCTTTTGCGAAGTGTGTGCGCTAAAGTATCCTAAAGCTCCGTTGTCAAAATTAGAATCGGGGTTGGAAGGTGCCGTTGGCGGACCACCATTACCCGAAATTTGTGAAATAGAAAAAAAGTAGCGGTATATATTTAAATCTATACATTGAAAATCTAAAGTGACTTTATCACCGGATTTTAAATCTGGTTCATCACTAAAAATAGTATTTGTCACCTTGTTTCCATCATTAAACCTATCACTATCTACATAATAATTATTTCGTAGTTCGTTATTTACAGAAAGTACATAATTATATTGATTGTTAATATTGGGTGTATCTTGATAATTAACCTGGGTAAATTTTCTTTTATTACCAAAAAATGTGAGTTCGGTGACGGTCACAGAATCTAAAAGTACAACTTGTGGCATAATGGATTGAGCCGTATAAGTTTTGTTGTTTGACTTTACTTGAACGGTATATTTTTTACCTGGTTTTCCGCTAAACGGACTTGAAATATAATTACCATTTAAACCTTCTAAAAAAACGTAGGTAGGTCCATTTTCTTCTTGAACAGTAACTAAAGCATTTTTTAATGGCAGCAGCGTATTATCGTCTGTAAACGGTTTACTTAGAGAAATTCTAATAATTTGAGGCTCTAATATATTGGTTACGTTTGCCTCAATTACAGCGATGGCTTGGGCTTGATCTAATTTAATATCAATAACTTCTTCGCAAGAACTTAAAAAAAGCGAGGTAAAGGCTGCAAAAAGAGTGATGATATATAGTTTGTTTTTATTCATGAGTTAAAATTTAAAATTCCAGGTTACTGAAGGGATAATTCCAAACAGGGTTGTTCTTACTGCTTGAGTTCTATTTGCATTATCTGGATCTTCTCTAAAATCTATTGAAAAAGCATTTTTTCTATTGTAAACATTATAAATACCAAATGACCAACTTGATTGGTATTTTTTGCCCAACTTACCTTCTAAAGTTGCGGATAAATCTAATCTGTGGTAATCTGGAGCTCTATAAGCATTCTTTTCAGTGTAATAAAACACGGTTGAACTACCTAATTGGTACTTTCCACTTGGGAAAGTTACGGCATTACCTGTACTATAAACGAAGGTTGAAGAAAATGTCCAACGGGTACTGGCTTTATATATTCCTACCAAAGAAATATCGTGGGTGCGGTCTTGTTTAGCATCAAACCATTTACCTTCATTTATTTGGTCAAACTTTCTTTCTGTTTTAGATAAAGTATAACCTATCCATCCGTTAAAATCTCCAAACCTCTTTTTCAAGAAAAGTTCTAATCCATAGGCTCTGCCATCGCCATATAAAAGATCAGCTTCTACGTTTTGGTTTCCTCTTAAATCTGTACCATTTCTATATTCAATTTGGTTCTGCATCCATTTATAATAAACTTCGGCAGAAAACTCATAGGTATCATTTTTAAAATTGGTGAAATAACCGGTTGCCACTTGGTCGGCAATTTCTGGTTTGGTATTGTTACTATTCATAATGTATAAATCTGTTGGCGAAGTAGCCGTTGAATTAGACATTAGATGTAAATTTTGGGTATTTCTGGTATATGATGCCTTAATGGCTTTAGCATCACTGAGTTGAAAACTTGCAGAAACTCTTGGCTCTAAATTTAGATAGGTTTTGACCGCCTCTCCTTTAGAATAAGTTTTAGAACTGGTGATATTTCCCTCAACATCATAAGTTTTAAAATCTCCAGGACCATATAAAGTAAATGCACTTAACCTTGATCCGTAAACAATATTAATTTGATCATTCACTTTCCATTCATCAGAAAAATAAGCAGCTAATTCTATTCCTTTTCTATTTTGTATGGTTGTCTCATTTACGCTAGAGTTGCCAGACGAAGTTAACTTACCGGGGGCGATGGTGTGATGAATGGCATTTATACCAAACCTAACATCGTGGTTACTGTTAACGGCATATTGAAAATCTTGCTTTAAATTGAAATCTCTGATTGATGAGTTTACTTTAAAATTATTGTCTTCCAATAAATTCTCAATCACATAATTGTAATTACTATAAATTAAGGATGTA
>JBILPO010000164.1:0-5116 GCA_044373805.1 Pelobium sp. | reverse complement strand
GATATTGCTTCAACCGTTAACGCCTTATCGCAATGGAAATAACATTTTTAATAATGATTTTTAGTGATTATTGAAACTACTATAACCAATAAGTTAACTTTTAATGTTTAAAGAAAAATCTATTTGAATTAATTTTTATTCATAAAAAACCTTCTAATTTTTAGAGGGTTTTTATGTTTTTAAGCGGATTCTAAAATGGTTTCTATTATTAAATAATTACTTTTAAGAATTGACCAATATTAAACCTTTTTTAAT
This sequence comes from Pelobium sp., assembly GCA_044373805.1. GTDB lineage: Bacteria > Bacteroidota > Bacteroidia > Sphingobacteriales > Sphingobacteriaceae > Pseudopedobacter. The sequence goes on along the minus strand of JBILPO010000164.1, from coordinate 4,861 downwards.
TTTAATAGTCCGCTTAAATATTAATTTTTTTGATGAGTAAACTAAAACCTATTCTTTTTTTTATTCTTTTCTTGTTTTTACTATTCTCATTTGAAAAAACGTTTGCACAAGGAACATCTAATAAAGGAACTGATTTTTGGTTAGGGTATGGTAACCACATTTCTACCGGAAATATGGTTCTGTATATTACTTCTGATGTCAATACAACCTCAACGGTAACTATTCCATCTTTAGGTTTTACTCAAACGGTTAATATAACAGCTAATACGGTTCAATCTGTAAATATTCCTACAACCGCTCATTTAACTGCCGACGGTAAATCAGCAAAAGGAATTCATGTAACATCATTAAGACCTGTAATTGTTTACGCACACATATATCAAAGTTCAGTTTCAGGAGCTACTTTAGTACTGCCAGTAAATACTTTAGGGAAAGATTATTATTCTATTAATTATAAACAAATTTCAAATTCCACAAACTCTGCATCATGGTTTTTTATCGTAGCTGTAGAAGACAGTACACAGGTAGAAATTATTCCCTCTCAAACTACACAAGGAGGTTGGGCTGCAAATAGTACAAACACAATTCGTTTAAATAAAGGGGAGATTTATAATGTTTTGGGAACCGTTACGAATGCAGGGGGTAGTTCATCTGGTGTAGATTTAACAGGATCCAAAATTAAATCTATTTCGTCAAATGGTACATGTAAAAAAATAGCGGTTTTTTCTGGAAGTAGTAAAATTTCTATCAATTGTTTGTCTTATGTATTCCCAACATCGGGAACCCCTAATCCAGGCTCAGCAGACAATTTATTCCAGCAAGTTTATCCAACGTCAACATGGGGAAAAAACTTTATTACAATTCCTCAAAAAGATAGAGATTTTGTAGTTTATAGAATTGTTAAGAGTGATCCAAATGCCATTGTTACCTTGAATGGCTCAGTAATTCCAGCAGCTAATTTTGTAAATAACTTTTACTATGAATTTGCTTCTCAAAAAACTGACATCATAAGTTCTGATAAACCCATACAAACAGTTCAATATGCAGTTACACAAAACAAGGCTCTTAATTGCGGTACTTCTCCAGGAGATGTTGGAGATCCTGAGATGATTTTTCTTAACCCACTAGAACAAACGTTAACACAAATTACCATGTATTCTACACCTAATTTTGCTATTCAAAAGCATTTTATAAATGTGGTAATTAAAAATGCAGGAGTTACAAGTTTTAAATTGGACGGGGTTAATGTTTCTTCAAGTTTTATTCCAGTCCCTGGAAGTACCACTTATTCTTATGCACAACTTTCAGTTGCCGTTGGAACTCATAATTTAAGTTCATTGGAGGGTTTTAATGCTACCGCCTATGGTTTTGGTCCTGCTGATTCATACGGGTATGCAGCCGGCGCAAATCTAACTGCTTTTGGCGTGGAAACAGTTGATGATGTATCTCAGCAAGTTTTACAAAATGCCTGTGCAGCAACGCCATTCTCATTATCATTAAAATTACCATATCCACCTGTTGATATTTATTTAGATAAAGGAGATGGTTCAGGTTCAGTCTCAATACCTAAGGAGTTACTATCCCAAAGTACTAAAGATGGAGTAACAACTTATGTTTACGCTTTAGCAAAAAGCTTAATTTTTGCATTACCCAATACTTATCCTTTTAAAGTAAGAGTAATTAAGCCCACTATTGATGATTGTGGTACAGGTGATGAGTTTAATTTTGATTTAATTGTTAACCCTAAGCCAGTCGCTAATTTTAACACGGTATCAAAATCGTGTTTAAAAGAAGTTGTAAATTTCACTTCACAAGCAGATCCTAATGAACCTAATATTAGTAATTACTTGTGGGATTTTAATGCAGAAGGAAGCGCTATTACAAAAGATGCTTCATTTATTTTTTTAACATCTGGGATAAAAAAGGTAAGGTTTTCTGTTAAGTCTGTTTCTGGTTGTTGGTCTGATGTGGTTGAAAAAGAGGTTAATGTGGTTGAATTGCCAGTTCCTCAATTCTCAGCGCCTTTAGCAAATTGCGCTAATAAAGATGTTAGTTTTACTGATCAATCTACAACAGCAGATGGAATTATTGTTAAATGGGATTGGAATTTTAACGATCCATTATCTACAACAAACACCTCAAATCTTCAAAATCCTACTCATAACTACAAAACATCTGCTATTTATTCAGTTAAACTTACCGTTACCACAAGTACTGGTTGTATCAATACCATTATCAAAGATGTAAGTGTTTATCCAGAACCAGTAGCAGATTTTGATGCGTCTGAAGTTTGCGTTACCGTTGGTGCCACTACCTTCACAAATAAATCAACTATCCTAAACATTTCTAATTTAACCTATTTATGGGATTTTAGTGAGTCATCATCAGGCGTTAATAATACATCAACTCTAAAAAACCCTACCCACTCTTACAGTATTGCCGGTAATTATAATGTGAAGTTAATTGTTACAAGCGATGTAGGCTGCCAAACAGAAATAATTAAAATAATAAAAGTAAATCCTAAACCTGTTGCAAATTTTACTGCACCTGCTCAGTCTTGTTTAAATGATGCCATCAATTTTACCGATGTTCCAGAATTAAGTGGACCAACAATCGCAGAATATTTATGGGATTTTAACGGAGTAGGAACCTCAACCTTAAAAAATCCACAATTTACTTTTTTAACAACAGGTATAAAAACTGTAAAATACTCCATAAAGACTGATAAAGGCTGCTGGTCTGATATAGTTTCAAAAAATATTGAAGTGATGGCTTTGCCAGTTTCTGATTTTACCTTTAGTGCCATTACCTGCGTTAACGGAGATATTTCCTTTACCAATCAATCTACCACCATTGGTCAAACCATCATAAAATGGGAATGGGATTTTGGGGATCCAACGTCTCCATCAAACACATCAACCCTCAAAAACCCAAATCATATTTTTAGTGCTTTTAAAATTTATGATGTAAAATTAACTGTAACTACCAATTTAGGTTGTATCAAAACTATTATAAAGCAGATAAATATTTATCCCTTGCCAATTGTTAATTTTGAAACTCCAGATATTTGCTTAGATGATGCATCAGCTCAATTTACTAATAAAACAACTGTTGCAGATGGTTCTGCTTTAACTTATATATGGGATTTTGGAGACCCAATTTCGGGGGGTCTAAATTCATCTACATTAATTAACCCAAGCCATAAATATAGTAGTGCAGCAAATTATCAGGTTAAATTGATTGTGAAAAGTGCCAAAGGTTGCGAATCACAAATTATTAAAACGTTTACCGTAAACGGAAGTACGCCCAAAGCAGATTTTTTGGTTCAAAATGGAAGCAATTTGTGTAGTGATTTACCAGTAGTTTTTGAAGATCGCTCTCTTGTTGATTTTGGTGAAATCACAAAAATTGAATGGTATTATGATAATGCCTTAACAACCGTAAAAGAAGTAGATAATAATCCAGGTTTAAGATCGGTAAGTGCCAAAAAATATAATCATCAATACCCAGCGTTCTTTAGTCCGGCACAAAGAATAGTGAATGTAAAAATGGTTGCCTATTCTGGAAATAGTGCAACATGTGTAAGTACTATTATTAAATCAATTACCTTAAAAGCTGTTCCTATTGCAAGTTTCTCTATGCCAGATGGCTGTTTGCCTAATGGCGAAGCTCAGTTTTCAAGTCAATCTACATTTGATGGGTTTGCTACTGGTTTAACTTATGTTTGGGATTTTGGAGATTTAAATTCTGGAATAAATAATTCGTCTACCCTTGTAAAACCAACTCATCAATATAAAGCCGCAGGTGATTATTTAATTACCCTTACCGTTACTGCCCCTAATGGTTGTGTTGCTGTTATCAGTAAAAAATTTACGGTGAAAGGCGCTATTCCTCAACCTATTATTAATGTTTTAAATGAAAATGGGCTTTGTAGCGATTACAGTGTGGTTTTTAATGATGCATCTTTGTTAAGTTTTGGAGAGTTAAATAAGGTGGAATGGTATTTCGATATAGACAATCATTTAAATGATTTAGCTTATCAATTAGTTGATAATTCTCCTGCATTAAGAGCCGATGTTGCCAAGTCTTATTCATTTATGTATCCAAGTTTTAATGCTCCCCTAAATAAAATCGTTAATGTGAAAATGAAGGTGTTTTCTGGCACAGGATGTGTGAGTGAAACCATTAAATCTATATCACTTAAAGCTGTTCCTGATGTGGTTTTTAAAAGTTTACCATCTGTTTGTGAAGAAGTAATTCCTTATCAAATTATGCAAGCTTCTGAAAATACTGGATTTGTAGGAAGTGGAGTTTATTCTGGAAAAGGAGTCAACTCAATAGGTGTTTTTTCTCCTTTGATGGCTGGCGTAGGTAATCATACCATTACTTATACTTTTACAGGTGATAACGGGTGTGTAAATGAGAAAAAGCAAGATATTATTGTTTATCCTACCCCTACAGCAAACGCAGAATTGGATCAAACTATTTTAATTGGTGGAGAAATAAAGATTAATGCCTCAGCATCAGGAAATAATTTAACTTATAAATGGTTGCCAGCTACAGGTTTAGATGATGATGATATTTTAACGCCAATAGCAAAGCCTATAGTAGACACGAAATATACCTTGATAGTGACCAGTGCAGATGGATGTGTTTTTGCTGATGAGGTATTTATCAAAGTTTTACAATATCCGGAAATACCAAATACCTTTACCCCTAATAATGATGGGATAAACGATATTTGGGCAATAAAATATTTAGAAAGCTATCCAAATTCGTCAATTAAAATATTTAACAGATACGGACAAGAGGTTTTTAAAGCAGATAATTATTTAAATCCTTGGGATGGTAGAGCCTCAGG
>JBILPO010000163.1:0-5125 GCA_044373805.1 Pelobium sp. | reverse complement strand
GGCGGGTGCTTCTTTAACAGACATTCCGGTGAGTAATGCTAATTTCTTGAAATCTGCAGCAACAATGCTTCCTGTTTCAATAAAGAACCAAAGCTATGTTTTAGCAAATCAAAATCTAGAATATATCATTTATACTGATACTAATCTGAATTTAGCTGATTTAAAATTAGATAAATCATCTGTTGCAGAATGGTTAGATGTAAGCTCTGGTAAAATAATCGCTAGTCAGAAAATTGATCTTAAAATTCAAACCTTAAAGAAACCAAACAACGGTAATGCTGTATTGTGGATTCATAAAAAGTAAATAAACTAAATGAAATCAATTATAAAAACCATTCTTTATACATTTTCTCTAGTCCTGATTTTTAATGCTTGTAGTGGGCAGAAAAAATCAATACTAATGGGTTTAAAAGTCAATCAACAAGGTCGATATTTTGAAACTATAAATGGAAAACCATTCTTTTGGTTAGGAGATACCGGCTGGTTATTGTTTAAAAAATTATCAAGAGAAGAGGCGGTAGCTTATTTAGATAATAGGGCAGCAAAAGGCTTCAATGTGATACAAGTAATGGCTCTTCATGGTTTAGATATTGTTAATTTTTATGGAGACTCTGCTTTGGTTAACAAAAAAATAGACCACCCAGCTTTAACCCAAGGAAACGATTTTAAAAATTCACTTCAATATGATTATTGGGATCATGTGAATTATATTATTGATGAAGCTGCAAAAAGAAAAATTTATATCGCATTTGTAACCGTTTGGGGAAGCGCTGTAAAAGATGGAGATGTTAAACCCAAGGAGGCAGAGAAATACGCTGAATTTTTAGTGAATAAATTTGAAAAAAAACCGAATATCATTTGGATGAATGGAGGTGATCTTAGAGGTTCTGAGTATAAAGAAGTTTGGGAAACTATAGGTCAAACCATCAAATCAAAAGACAGTTTACACCTCATCACTTTTCATCCCAGAGGAAGAACCACTTCTTCAGAATGGTTTCATCAAGATAAATGGTTAGACTTTAATGCATTTCAATCTGGCCACAGAAGGTATGACCAAGACACGCTAAAGGAAGAAACGCGGCACTATGGCGAAGATAACTGGAAATATGTGGTGGAAGATTATTCTAAAAAACCAATAAAACCAACTTTAGACGTAGAGCCAAGTTACGAAGGTATTCCAGAAGGTTTGCATGATTCTTTGGAAGTAAGATGGACTGATGCTGCGGTAAGACGTTATGCTTATTGGTCGGTATTTGCAGGCACAGCTGGTTTTACTTATGGTAATAACGCTGTAATGCAATTTTACAAAAACGGACAGAAAAGTGGTGATTATGGCGTAAGGAGTTGGGAATATTATACCAAAGCAGTTGATGATCCTGGGGCAGCACAAGTTCATTTTATAAAAGACTTAATGTTGTCTGTGCCTTATTTTGAAAGAGCTCCAGATCAATCTTTAATCGCCAATCAGGGCCAAAAACATGAATATCTTACTGCTACTCGAGGAGAAAAATACGCTTTTATTTACACCTGGACTGGTCGTGATTTAAAAATTAATATGGGGAAAATTAAAGGGGTTAATGTAACAGCTCTTTGGTTTAATCCTTCCAATGGAAAAACAGAAACAATTGGTCAGTTTGAAAATAAAGGAGTGCTTTCATTTAATCCTCCCGGAGAACAAACAAACGGAAATGATTGGGTACTCATCTTAAAAAGTATTTAATGTATTTAAAACGCTGGACTTATATTTTACTTTTTTTTACTGCAATGATTTCTTCTTGTGGCAAAAAAGCCTATTTGTTCACGTCGTTTCATGAACCCGCAAATGAAGGGTTAAGAATGCTTTACAGCGATGATGCCTATCATTGGAAAGCTTTTGATCATATTTTTTTAACACCAGAAGTTGGTCAGCAAAAAGTGATGCGAGATCCTTCAATGCTTCAAGGTCCTGATGGGGTTTTTCATTTAGTTTGGACAAGCAGTTGGCGAGGAGATAAAGGCTTTGGTTATGCCAGTTCTAAAGATTTACTGCATTGGTCTAAAGAAGAATTTATCCCAGTAATGGAAAATGAACCTGAAACCGTAAATGTTTGGGCACCTGAGTTATTTTATGATGAAATTAAAAAGCAATTTATCATTATTTGGGCATCTACCATTCCAAACAGGTTTCCAAAAGGTGAAGAGGAAGAGCTCAATAACCATCGTATGTATTATACCACAACTAAAGATTTCAAAGTTTTTAGTCCAACTAAATTGCTTTTAGATCCCGGTTTTAGTGTCATTGATGCCGTAATAGTGAAACGAGGAATTGCTGATTATGCTTTGGTTTTAAAAGATAATACCAGGCCAGAACGTGATTTGAAAGTGGCTTTCGCCGATAATCCTTTAGGTCCTTTTAATAATGTTTCTGCTCCTTACACCAAAAAATTTACGGAAGGTCCGGCTGTTGTTAAAGTAGATGATGCCTGGCTTATCTATTTTGATTCCTATTCCGATAAAAGTTACGGAGCAGTAAAAACTACAGATTTTAAAACTTTCGGTAATGCAAATGCTGAAATCGCAGTCCCTGAAGGCCATAAACATGGAACCATTGTTCAGGTAAAGAAATCATTTTTGAAAAATTTAAAGCAACAGCTCCAAACAAAATAAGCATGAAAAGATTTTTGAAGACGCTAATATTTTTGCTTTTAAGTTCATCTTCGCAATTTTCATTTGCTCAGGATACCATCAAATATACAGGCAATACATTAGCAAATGTTGATTATCATCATGGCTTGCTGAGTCCCGCTATTGGAGTGCATAATATCCAAGTTTTTAGAGCCAATAGAGAACATCCCGAATGGGCAAAAGGAAATAACTGGACCTATAATCATCAGCCTTTGCTGGCTTATTGGAACAATCAGTTTTATCTACAATATTTAAGCAATCCGGTTGGCGAGCATATTGCACCTGGCAGAACTTTATTGCTGACTTCAAAAGATGGTTACAATTGGTCTAATCCCGAAGTTGTTTTTCCACCATACAAAATCCCAGATGGTTATCAAAAAGAAGGCAATCCTAATGTAGCGAAAGATTTATATGCCGTAATGCATCAAAGAATGGGTTTCTATACCGCAAGTAACAGTAAATTATTAACGCTTGGTTATTACGGCATTGCAATGGATTTAAAAGATGATCCAAATGATGGAAAGGGAATTGGGCGAGTAGTTAGAGAGATTAAAATAGATGGTACTTATGGACCTATTTATTTTATTAGGTATAATAAGAACTGGGATCAAAAGAAATCAGGCTATCCATTTTACACCTCATCTAAAGATAAAGGTTTTATAAAAGCTTGTGATGAGCTATTGAGTAAGCCTTTAATTATGCAGCAATGGGTAGAAGAAGCTGATAGAGACGATTCTTTAATCCCCTTAAAAAAAGAGGTAAAGGCTTTCAGCTTTTATCATTTACCAAGTGGAAAAGCAATTGGTTTATGGAAACATGCTTTAACAACTGAAAGTGCAGATGAAGGCAAAACATGGCTATATAGCCCTATGAGAGCGCCAGGTTTTATCAATAGCAATGCTAAAATATGGGGTCAAAAAACCGCTGATGGTAAATTTGCTACAGTTTATAATCCTTCAGAATTTAGATGGCCTTTAGCAGTTTCTACCAGTACTGATGGTTTAAATTACACCAATCTATTATTGTTAAATGGCGAAATCAGTATGATGCGTTATGGCGGAAATTACAAATCATACGGTCCACAATATGTAACCGGAATAGTAGAAGGAAATGGACTTTCGCCTGATAAAAACATGTGGGTAACCTATAGTATGAACAAAGAAGATATTTGGGTAGCTAAAGTTCCTGTTCCTGTTAAATCAATGGAGGAGAAAGCTTTAGATGAAGATTTTAATAAAATGCCTGATGGCACTGAATTAAATCAATGGAATTTATTTAGTCCGCTTTGGGCTAAAACTCAAATCGAAATCGTTAAAAACCAGAAAGTTTTGGCCTTACATGATCAGGATCTTTTTGATTACGCAAAAGCTGAACGAGTGATAAAGGCAGCAAAAAAATTAACGGTTGAATTTACCATTACTCCAAATCAAAACAAAAATGGCGAGTTGCAAATAGAATTACAAGATGCAAAAGGACAACCTGCCTTAAGGTTGGTTTTTGATAAAGATGGTGCCCTAAAAGCTAAAGTAGGTTACCGTAATTCGGGCATCATGAATTACGAAGCTGGTAAAACCTATCAAATTGCTTTAGAATTAGATTGTAGCACTCGCATTTATAAAATTAAAGTGAACGGCATAGATAAAGGGGCCAAGGTTTATTTTGCACCAATAGATGCCTTCACTCGTGTGATGTTTAGAACAGGCGGTGTAAGAAAATTTCCGGATGCAGAAACACCAACAGATCAGGATTTTGATTTAAAAAATGCTGGTGATAAAGATGAGAAAGCTATTTTTTACATCCATTCCCTAAAAACAGCTTATTAGATGAAATTTAAAAAACTGGCAATCATTTTATTAGGATTCTTTAGCTATCAGGCTAAGGCCGAAATAATATTGCCAAGGATTTTAGGAAATGGAATGGTGTTACAGCAGCAAAAACCGATTATAATTTGGGGAACTGCAGCAATAGGTGAAAAAGTAAATGTTTCTTTCGCTAATGAACAAGGTTCAGCAATCGCCGCTGCTGATGGAAAATGGAAAGTCATTTTATCGCCTTTAAAAGCTTCGGCTTTAGGCCAAAACATGATCATTAACGGCACAAATACCATTGTTTTAAAAGATGTATTGGTGGGCGAAGTTTGGCTTTGTTCTGGTCAGTCTAATATGGAATATGCCATGCGGAAAAACAGCAAGGTTGATCCAAAACTAGGGGAAGGGTCAAGCCAAAATCCAGTTAATGAGTTGGATTTTGCAAACAATAAAAACATTAGATTATTTCTGGTGAATAGGAAAGAATTAATCAAGCCAGATTACTTACATGCAGGATGGAATACAGCAGAAGGCACTGCACTTAGAGCTTTCTCTGCAGTAGCTTATTTCTTTGCTAAAAAAGTAAACCAAGACTTAAATGTGCCTGTAGGGGTGATATCATCAGCTATTCCTGGTAGTAGAATAGAGCCTTG
>JBILPO010000162.1:0-5135 GCA_044373805.1 Pelobium sp. | reverse complement strand
AAGCTTGGCCTTTAATATAATTTCAGATTTGTCAACTCCCTGATAATTTAGCAAGAGAGCTAACAAATCTTTACATAAAAAGAATAAGCGAAAGAATTGTATTTTTACAACTCATGAAAGTGATTCACCTTAATACTTATGATGGCAACGGAGGCGCAGGCAGGGCTTGTTACAGGTTAAATACCGCCTTACAAAATGCTGGCTTAGAAAGTGAAATGTACACTTTTATGAAATTTAGCCAAAAGCTAAATATCCATGCTTTATATCCAAATTTGGTGCAAAGAGCATTAGCTACCACCAATATTTTGGCCGAAAGGTATTTACCAAAGTTTTATACCAAAGACTTAAAGCTCCCATTTTCGCTTTCTCTTTTTGGGATGGATATTCATCAACACCCGGCGGTTAAAGCGGCAGATATAATTCATTTGCATTGGGTAAATCATGGATTCTTAAATCCTGCTGCTTTAGAAAAGCTCGCACTTTTAAATAAACCCATAGTTTGGACCATTCATGATAGCAATACCTTCACCGGAGGCTGCCATGTAAGGTTTAATTGCCAGCATTATTTAAATGCTTGTGGTTTTTGTCCCTTGTTAAAAAACCCTGCTGAGCATGATATTTCCAATCAAGTTTGGCTGAAAAAGCAAAAAGCTTATCAAAAAATAAAACCACAAATTATTAGTCCAAGTACTTGGCTAGCCGAAGCTGCCGGACAAAGTGGACTACTGAAAAATGCTCCAATAAGCATAATTCCGAATACATTAGAAACACAAATTTTTAAGCCCACCAATAAATCAGTGGCTAAAAGGGCTTTAAGTATTCAAGAAAACCAGTTTGTTTTACTCAGTGGATTTATGCCTTCAAAAAAAGATGCGCATAAAGGAACCGCTTATTTGGTAAATGCTTTAGACCTTTGGATTACAAAAAACCCTAATTTAAAAGATAAAGTAACACTGCTTATTTTTGGTAACCGAGAAACTGAAATCAACTTGCCTTTTAAAATACCAGTTCAGTTTTTAGGAACAATCAATGATGATGAGAAATTAGCCCTAGCCTATGCCGCTGCAGATGTTTTTTTAACCACTTCTTTAGAAGATAATCTTCCAAATACGGTGATGGAAAGCTTGGCCTGCGGCACCCCTGTGGTTTCTTTTGCTACGGGCGGTATTCCAGATATGGTGATTCATCAACAAAATGGATATTTGGCCGAGTATAAAAATACGGAAGATTTTACCCGTGGACTTCACTGGATTTACCAACATCCTGATAAAGAAAAACTAAATATCAATGCCCGCGAAACGGTAATGAACAAGTTTTCAGAAGAAATTATAGCGCAAAAACATCTTAAATTATACCAGCAAATCTTATCTAAATGACCATTCAAGAATTTCAACCTCTTTTAACGGTCATTACGGTGGTGTATAACAACGCTAAAGATATTGAGCGAACTATGCGCTCGGTACTGCAACAAAGTTATGCCAACATAGAATATATTGTGATTGATGGCGGCTCCACAGATGGAACATTGGCCGTTATCCAACAATTTCAAAATCAATTAGCGCAGCTTGTTTCAGAACCTGATAAAGGAATTTATGACGCCATGAATAAAGGCTTGCAACTTGCCACCGGAGATTATGTGTTGTTTATGAATTCTGGTGACGAGATTTATGAAAACGATACCGTTCAAAAAGTTTTTAGCAGCGCCCCCAATGCCGATATTTATTATGGCGAAACAGAAATGCTAAATGAACAACTTTTAAGCGAAGGTAGGCGAAGACATCAATCTCCCGAAGAGTTAACCTTAAAAAGCTTTAAATACGGCATGAGCGTAAGCCACCAAGCCATTTACATTAAACGCAGCCTCACTAAACTTTACGACCCACAATATCAACTCAGCGCAGATATTGATTGGATTTTATCAGCAATTAAGCAATCTAAAAAAGTAGTGAATACACAGCATTATGTAGCTAAATATTTAATGGGCGGTCTATCTAAAAAGAAACATCGCCAAAGCCTGTTAGAACGCTACCGTATTTTTAGAAAATATTATGGATTTTTACCCAATCTTTTCCATCATTTTATTATCTCCTATAGATTAATGAGCTATTGGGTGGCTAATAAAAAGACGAATGATTAATATTAGAAAAGCAAAAACAGGGGCACTAAAATTCCGCTAGTCTCGTCTTCCGCTCATACTGCACAAGGCATTATTCTCGAGGCCGGTAACGCTTCAACCGAGTTTATTTTACTTCAAACATTGCCATAAAAAAGCCCTAAAAATAGAAATCCCGATCTTTTTGAATCGGGATTTTCTCTTATAAAACTGGTTAGTTTAAGCTGGTTGCTTAGGAGCTCTTTGTTTGTACAACGCAAAAGCTAAGATTAAAGTTAAGAGAATAGATCCAATTAATGAAATATTTTCTCCTAAAAAATAACTTTGTGGTTCAAATCTCCATTCAACCTTATGGTTTCCTCCTGGTAAAACAGCTGCTCTTAAAATATAATTTGCTCTAAAATACGGCTTTTCTTCACCGTCAACGTACATTTTCCAACCTTTAGGGTACCAAATTTCTGAGAATACTGCTACTACATCTTTATCAGCAGTATATTCATATTTTAATAAATCTGGATGGTAACTTGTTAAAACAATAGCCCCATTTTGGGCAACTCCAACTTTTTTAACATCAATTAACGACTTAAATTCTTGGTGAACAATGGCTTCTTTCTTTGGATCAAAAGAGCTGATAGCCTTCATCTCCTGATCATTGTTATCTGCAAATTGAATACTTTGCACAAACCAAGCATGACCACTAGCTGTTGGATTCACCTGCATAGAAACATTTTGTCCGTCTTTACCTGGAGTAATAAAGTATTTAGTGTTCAGCATATCCAAAACATCCTGATTAAGGCTGCCTGTAAACTGCTTGTCAACTAACTCTTGAAAACGTTTTAATTTTGCTGCATGGTACCCTCCAATAGTTTTATGGAAGTAAGTAGCATCAGCACTCTGGAAAGTAGAAATAGTTAAATCAAGTACTCTAAAATTGGGGTCTTTATCTCTTAAAATAAATTCATCAACTTCTCTGGGCTGAGCTTGTTGCGTCATGATCGCTTTGGCAACAAATTTTTCATCATTCAGGTATCTTTTATCTACCGACCATAAATCTGTAAGGATAATTAAACCAATGATGATGAAGCCGAAAGGCTGACTAACTTTTTTATTGATTAAAGCCCAAAGAACTCCTATACCTACAGCAATAAATAAGAGCGAACGAAAAGCATCCGCTCTAAATAAAGATATTCTATCCTCAACCAAGGCCTGAGCTACGCTAGCGCCAAAACTTTGGTCGCCGCCTGCCATTTGATTTAATTGGTTTAAAAGATCTTGATGCGTTTCTGATTTGAAAGAGAACAGTACTGAAGGCAAACCTATCAATACTATTAATATTCCTAAAACTATGTAAGCACTGGTTTTAAGTTTTTTGATGATCTCTTTTTGATCTACCCCTACTTTTGTAGCTTCAAATACGGCTAAACACGCTAAAATTGGCACACATAAACTGGCTATAACCAAATTAAATTCTACCGATCTAAACTTATTATAAAGAGGGAAATAGTTAAAGAATAAATCAGAAACTACACTAAAATTCTTCCCGAATGAAAGTAAGATACTTAAGAGGGTAGCGCTTAACAACCACCATTTTAACCTGCTTTTTACTACAAATAATCCAAAAATAAACAAGAATAAAACAAAGGCTCCAAAATACCATGGCCCAGAAGTAAAAGGTTTTGGACCCCAATAAACTGGCATTTGCTGTGCAAATCCTAAAGCTTGTTGAGCATCTGCGCCTTTAGCTTGTATGGTTTTTGCTACTTGAGAATCTTCTTTTAAAATTGGGGATGATGCACCACCGTAAGCATTAGGAATTAATAAAGTAATGGTCTCCCCTACTCCCTGACTCCATTGGTAAGCATAATCTTTATCTAAACCATTATTAGGTTGAGCGCTATCAGTGGTAATGTTAGATTTTCCCCTTGTAGAATACTGTCCGTATTCATAGGTTGTCCATAATGTGCCTGCATTTACTGCGATAGCTAAAACAACACCTAAGGTTAAAAAGCCAAAAGCCTTACCAAACTGCGGTAAAGTTTTGTTTTTATAAGCATGAAAAAATTCTATCCCTACTAAAATAAGCAATGCTATAAAAAGATAGAAGGTCATTTGAATATGGTTAGACCTGATCTCCATAGCAATGAAGAAAGCTGTTAAAGCCGCCCCAAGCCAATATTTCCCACGTAAGGTGAGCAAAACACCTGCTAAAATTGGAGGGAAAAAGGCAATAGCCATAGCTTGATTGCTATGCCCTGCTTCTAGAAATATGAAATTATAGGAGGAAAATGCAAATGCTATGGCACCTGCTGCAGCCAACCAAGGACTCAAACCTAAAACTAGCAGTAAAAAATACGTCCCTAAAAGGTAGATTAAAACAGTATCTACCGGATTTGGAAAAGTAACCTTTAAAAAAGTAATAACATGAGTAGTAATGTTTTTAGGATACTTTAACCAAATTTGATAAGTAGGCATTCCGCCAAACATACTATTTGTCCATAACGGAGATTTTCCGTCTATGGCCTTGTATTTCATTATTTCACTTTGCGTAGCTGCTGCTTTTTGCACATCGCTTTGCATTAATACTTTACCCTGAAATGCAGGCGCAAAGTACACAAAACATAAGGCTACAAAAAAAGCTGCAATAGCTATATGTATACCATTCTTCTTAAACCAATTATTCATTTTAAATTAAATTACGAGCATCAAAAATATAAATATACTCCTTGAAAAGAAATCAACTTGTCCAAAATAATGAATATGATGCCGATATTAAGTGTTTTAATTTTAAAAGCTGCTGTTTAGCCTATTATAAGCCTAAAAAATTACTTTAAAATCTTTTGCATTTAGGTCTAGAATAATTAAAAATTAAAATTATAAAGCAAATGCTAGAGCAATAACATCAATTAACTAAAGCTTTAAATTTCATGCTTTATAAAAAAATATTAATTTATTTTCAGTTTAACAGAATCTATTAGTAGATTAGAATTTTTTCCTTCTACTCCATCATTAAATTCCCTAAATT
>JBILPO010000160.1:0-5141 GCA_044373805.1 Pelobium sp. | reverse complement strand
CCTGACTTTTATGAATGGTAATTGCCCAAGCTAGTTTTAACGGATATTGAGAAAAAGTACCCACCACCTGTTCTTCAATCTCTTTGGTTTCGGGATTTAATTCGAACTTATAATTACCCCACTCTGCCTTGCCTACCACAATTTCTTGTGCATCGCCAGGGCATTTTACTCTGATAAATTCTTCTCGTATTTCTAAAATCTTTCCTATTTTTCCGTTATAAAAAAGCTTATCTCTAGAAATATCATTCTTCACAAACATGACTTGAGCGCCTACTTTAAAAACCAGTTCGAAAGCATTTGGATAGGAAAACTCAGGAAAATCACCAGAAACATCGGCCTTAAATTTATACTCTTTTAATTTGATGGACAGGAGTTTTTCTTCATTGATTTGATTGGCCGATTGATTATGAGAAGTTAAAGTAATGTAGCCTTCTTCTTCATCTGGATTAAAGTTGGGGATATAACGTTTATTTAGCTTCTCTAAAGTTTCTACATCTATTTTATTCTCTCTTACCGCATTTAGAATGTCAATAAAATAAGTATCAGATTGCCTGTAAATATGCTTGAGCTCAATGCTGATGGGTTGCGTTTGTAATAAAGCTTTGCTATTAAAAAAATAGAGATTATCGTAATAATTTTTAAGGATATGCCAATCCTCATCCTTTACTACAGGAGAAAGCTGGTGTAAGTCTCCAATCATCAATAATTGAACACCGCCAAAAGGCTTAGAACGGTCTCGGTAGCGACGTAAAACCTCGTCAATTCCGTCTAAAGTATCAGCCCTCACCATACTAATTTCATCAATCACCAATAAATCTAAACTCTTAATTAAATTGATTTTCTCTCGACCTATTTTTCGGTTATAACTACTTTTTGTAGCATCCTCTTTAACCTGACTTGCTACATAAGGACCAAAAGGCAGTTGAAAAAAAGAATGAATGGTACTGCCTTTTGCATTAATTGCCGCTACCCCAGTTGGCGCAACTACAATCATCCTTTTAGGGCAATGAGTTCTTAAATTATGTAGAAAAGTGGTTTTTCCCGTCCCGGCTTTGCCTGTTAAAAAGATATTTCTATCTGTAAACTGAACAAAATCTGAGGCCAATTGCAATTGGGTATTGGTTTCCATAAATAAAATTTGGCTTTAAGCTTAAAGCAGTTTAGAGGATAGACATTACAATTTAAATCTACAAAAAAAATTGAAAAGACATAGATTAACCATTTAGCTCTACGAATCCAAGTTCTTTATGGTTAAATTTTATTTTAAATGGCCAATCAAAAAACGAAACAAAAAAGCCTTTTGAATAAAATCCAAAAGGCCTTTTCATAACACTAAAAATTTTAAACTTCGTAAGTGGTAGATGAAGTATTTCCTCCTCTACCTGTCCAATTGGTATGAAAAAATTCGCCTCTTGGCTTGTCTATTCTTTCGTAAGTATGGGCTCCAAAATAATCACGTTGAGCTTGCAATAAATTAGCTGGCAAACGCTCACATCTATAGCCATCATAGTAATTTAAACCTGCACTTAAACAAGGAACCGGAATACCATTCATCACTGCAGATGCAATAACTCTTCTAAATCCTGATTGATGCGCTTGAATTTTTTCAGCAAAATAATCGTCTAATAATAAATTCGCTAAATCAGGATTTTTGTCAAAAGCTTCTTTAATATTGCTTAAAAATCTAGAACGGATGATACATCCACCTCTCCACATTAAAGCAATACTTCCGTAATTTAAGTTCCATCTGTATTCTGCTCCCGCAGCTTTCATCATTTGGTAACCTTGTGCGTAAGAAATTACTTTTGCAGCATATAAGGCATCTCCCAAATCTTTGATGAAAGCTTTTTTATCTCCGTTAAAAGAAGGATTTGGACCAGATAATATTTTAGAGGCCGCTACTCTTTGGTCTTTTATTGCAGATAAACATCTAGAAAAAACCGATTCGGTAATTAAAGTTAAAGGAATACCTAACTCTAAAGCTACTGTACCTGTCCATTTTCCAGTTCCTTTTTGCCCGGCAGTATCTAAAATTTTATCAACCATTGACACCCCGTCGGTATCTCTAAAAGCTAAAATATCTCTAGTAATTTCTACTAAATAGCTGTCTAATTCGCCTTCATTCCATTCTTTAAAAACTTCATGCATTTCATCAGCAGACATTCCTAAAACGTCTTTCATAATGTGGTAAACTTCGTTGATGAGCTGCATATCGCCATATTCTATACCGTTATGCACCATTTTCACAAAATGACCAGCGCCACCTTCACCAACCCAATCACAGCAAGGCACATCGCCATCTACTTTGGCAGCTATCCCCTGAAAAATTGGCTTAACCGCCGCCCATGCTGCAGGAGAACCTCCCGGCATAATAGACGGACCTAATAAAGCACCTTCTTCCCCACCAGAAACTCCGGTTCCTATAAAAAGTAAACCTTTACTTTCTAAATATTTAACTCTACGTTCGGTATCTGGAAAATGAGAATTTCCGCCATCAATAATGATATCACCAGGTGCTAAATGCGGAATCAATAATTCTATAAAATCATCTACAGGCTTGCCGGCTTTGACCATCAGCATTATTTTTCGAGGGCTTTTTAAAGAAGAAACTAAATCTTCGATAGATTTAGCCCCATAAATATTTTTACCTTTTGCTCTACCGTTCACAAAGTTTTCTACTTTGTCAACCGTACGATTAAAAGCAGATACGTGAAATCCTTTGCTTTCCATGTTCAGGATCAAGTTTTCGCCCATTACAGCGATACCTATTACCCCGATATCGGATACTTCTTTCATAATAAGGAATTGAGATATAAATTAATTAAAATAATATACTATTTATTTGCCTCGGTGTCCAAAGTTATAGATACTTATTTTAAAACCAAAAGTAGCAGCATATATCTTGCTTTTATTTCAGTTTTATGTTACTAGATAGTATTTTGTAATGTTTTACGGAATTTAAACACAAAAAAATCATCAAACAGCAAAAAATAATTCCACTATTTGATGATTTCTGTTTTGAAGTTCAATTTTAAAATTAGAAAGACAAATTCTACTTATCTTAACCTATAAATATTAAACATTACCTCTTTTTGGATGAGGAATGATGGTGGTTAAATCTTTAATTTTAATTGGATTACCAGAATCTATACTTTTTCTGGCCGCTATCCCTATTAAACAAGACATTGCGCCATCCCTACTGCCTGCGCCTTGTTTGTAAGGATCTGCTCCTGGGTTGAAAAGTTGTTTTCTTAGTCTGAAATCTCCGCCACCATGCCCAGGTTCCGTATTATCAATTTTAAAGTATGCTGTTTTTCCGAAGTTTTTAGTCAACTGAATTTCATCAAATTTTTCTTTCTCCCAAGGCTGCTTCTCATGAATCCAGGCATCAATTTTACCTTTGGTACCATTAAATGAAATTCGGTAGCCTTCATACGGAGAGTAAGCCGTTAAAGAATAGCTCACCTGCACTTTGTTTGCGTATTTAATTTGAACGGCCATTTTATCAAAAATATCAATGTCCTCTCTAAACACACAGCCATCTCTTTGGTAGCCATCATATTGCTCATTATCTGCATACAGCTTCATCAACCTAGCGTCTTTGGTCATATCAAAATAAAACTTACAGTCACCTTTATGTGGACAAGGTCTGCAATTTGTCGAGCGAAATGGGCCATTTTTTCCGTAAAATTCTAAAGAGCCGTAAGCAAAAACTTCTTCAGGATCAGAATCTAACCACCAATTTAATAAATCAAAATGATGTGTTGATTTATGAACCAAAAGAGAACCACCAAACTCTCTTTTTCTATGCCAACGTCTAAAATAATCGGCACCATGAGAGGTGTCTAAATACCAATGAAAATCTACCGAAGTGATTTTCCCAATTTCATCGCTATGAATTAATTCGTAAATCTTTTGTCGGTGTGGCGAGTATCTGTAATTAAAAGTCACGTATACTTTTTTGCCAGTTCGTTTTTCTGCATCAATAATCAACTGGCATTTCTCTTCATCAGTTGTCATTGGTTTTTCTGTAATAATATCAGCTCCGGCTTCTAAACCTTTCACAATTTGTTCGTGATGGGTGCTGTCCATGGTGGTTACAATCAAAACTTCTGGCTTAGTTTCCTTTAGCATTTGATCTAAATTGGTATAGGTTGTACAACTCAAATTCATCATTTTTTGAGCCGTTTTTACCCTCCCAGGGTTTTTATCACATAAGCCTACAAATTCAATTTCGTCTCCATAATCTTTGATCACATCAATTCCCCACATACTGGTTCCCCTATGCCCAGTCCCTACCATGGCTATTTTCTTTTTGGGAAGCGCTAATGTATTTGCTAATAAGCTGTCGGATAACAAAGTGGCGGCTACAGCTGCGCCCGTATGATGGATAAATTTTCTGCGATGCATATTTAATTCGGTTTTGGTTGATTGAAATTAAACATTTTTAATAGAGCTCCTGCTTTTAAGCATCAAAAAAACTGTGCAATCGTTGCCGTGAATATAATTTTGAATGCCTTGTTTGGTGGGTCAACCATGATCGCTAAATTAAATTTGATTAGAGAAAAAAAGAAGTTAAACCTACATCATCAAAAAACATGATGAGAACAGCAGAAACATAATTTTTATATGATTAAATTGAAGAACGTTTATTTTTAAAACAGCCTAAAAACGATTAATGAACTCTTTATACCTATTTAAAAATATCATCATGAGAAAAATTCAATTATTAATATTGCCCATCGCAATAATGATGATTTCTAGCTGCAATAGAAATCAAAAATCGGAAGATCAAAAAAATCAAGATAGCATTGCTAAGGCTAACAGTTTAAATACTAAAAAAATCAGCTGCTACGAAGCGGCGAGTAATGCCGACTCTGCTTTGTTGAAATTAGAAGAAATTAATGGGGAAATACTGGGTGAACTCTCTTTTAATTTTTTTAAAAAGGAAGACACTTTCGGGACTATTAGAGGAGCATTTAAAGGAGATACTTTATTTGTTGACTATAACTACACTCTAAAAGGAACGACTTATAAAAATCCGCAAGCATTTTTAAGAAAAGGAGATCAGTTGATACAAGGCAGAGGTGAAATATCAACTTATTTAGGTAGGACTACATTTAGCAAAGACTCTCCGATAG
>JBILPO010000161.1:0-5141 GCA_044373805.1 Pelobium sp. | reverse complement strand
CCAGCAGATGATCTATTAAGTGAGAATAATCCATTCACACTATACATGGGTGGTGCCGAGGCTAACGCAGCAACTGCATTAGCAGGTTGGAATGTGCCTGTAAAATATTGTACAGTATTGCCAGATAATTTCATGAGCAGGCATGTTTTAGATTATCTAGAGTTCAAAGGTATTTTTACTTCTGCTATACTTTTTGCTGGTAAAAGAATAGGCGTTTATTATTTAGAACGTGGCGCCGATTTAAAAGGTAGTATGGTTTATGACCGTGAGCATTCTTCTTTTTCTGAATTAAAAAGAGGAATAATAGATTGGGATAAAGTGTTAAGAGATGTTTCTTGGTTTAATTTTACAGCCATTAGCCCAGCATTAAATGAAAACGTTGCAGATGTTTGCTTAGAAGCCTGCGAAGCTGCGGCACACAAGGGAATTACTATTTCTTGCGATTTAAACTATAGAGCCAGATTATGGAAATATGGTAAAGAACCCATAGAAATTATGCCCAAACTAGCAGAATATTGTGATGTTTTGATGGGGAATATTTGGTCGGCGAATAGTTTGTTGGGCACCTCAATTGATGAAAACATTTATGCTAAAGGCAATAGAAAAGATTATTTGGCTCATGCCGAAGCCACCGCAAAAGAGTTGATTCAAAAATTTCCAAAATGCAAAACCGTAGCTAACACTTTCAGGTTTGATAGTGATAGTAATTTACTAAACTATTATACCAGCTTATATACTCAAGGAAAATCTTACCACTCGCCAGAGTTTAGTTGCGAGGGTGTAGTAGACCGTTCTGGTAGCGGCGACTGTTTTATGGGCGGATTAATTTATGGCTTTTACAACCAACACCAGGCCCAAGAAATTGTAGATTATGCTACCGCAGCAGCGTTTGGTAAACTGCAAGAGCAAGGCGATGCAACGGGGCAAGATGTGTTAACGGTTAAAAAAGGCAGCGATGAGCGTAAGTAAGTTTTGGGCGTTTTAACACGCTGTCCGCTATATTTTTTTGGCAGAAAAAGCCAAAAAAGATGCCGCTTCCATCGTTAACGCAATTAAATCTAAATTAGGTTTGTTCTGTCTAAGCTGGGTGTCTCGCAGAGGACCCATTCATAATAATGTGTTAGGGATTGCAGTGAAAATCCTTTTTGTTTTTCACAAAAAGATTTTAACGTAAAGCCCGCCCCGCCTAGCCCGAGTGTTAGCCCTCGGGGAACGCCCAAAAACTAAAATTTTGAAAACAAAAAAAGGTCTGCAGAAAACCACAGACTTCAAATTTTATTGTCTTTAAAAAAGCGAAAATTACTTCTTCACTTTAATCACCATTTTCTTGATTTCATCCTCGCCAATCATTGGAGCGTGAACGTCTTCAGGGAAAAATATCACAAACTCTCCACCGTTTAGGGTAAAATGCATGCTTGGTTCATCATTATAAAACAATACATCTTTTTCTGGATTGTATTCGCCTTTTTGACTTTTACAGTCGTTTCTAGATTTCCAACCAAAAGTTTCATTTCCTTTAATGCAAACTTGAATATCAATGTTGTTGTTATGGCATTCAAATTTGGCTTCAGACTCTTGCGCTGTCATTCCTATTTTAGTAGCAACAATAGATTTTAAGCCTTCAGAAACTTCATATTTTCCATCTTCAATAGCCTCTAAATCTACCGATTTAAGGTATTCAAAAGCTGGTGCAAATAATGGGTGAACACTTAGGTATTTATCGGCGTTAGCCAAAGTATCTATAATCATGATTTTTAAAGATTAAGGTTTAAAAAAATCCGCCTAAATAATTTCAGGCGGATTATATTTTTTGCTTCGATAGGCACCAAAAAACTAGTAACTAACTACCTAACAAACTAATATTTATCTTTGAACTCTACCAGAACCATCTCCACCTACTAAACCTTCTACATCAGAAAGCGTGGCGTGGTTTAAGTCGCCAGGGATAGTATGTTTTAATGCAGAAGCAGCAACACCAAATTCAGCAGCATCAGCCATTGATTTTCCGGTTACTAAGCCAAAAATGAAACCACTTGCAAATGAATCGCCACTTCCAACACGGTCTATAATTCTAACTTCATATTGCTTGGTGTGGTGAAAAGTTGTGCCATCATAAACCAATGCGCTCCATCCGTTATCAGATGCGCTATGGCTTTCTCTTAATGTAGAAGCAATGTATTTGAAATTAAATTTCTCTTTCATTTGCATACAAACATCTTTAAAACCATCTAAGTTTAATTCGCCTTTGGTTACATCCGTTCCTTTGCTGGTAAAACCTAAGCTAGTATCTGCATCTTCTTCGTTTCCAATACAAACATCAACGTATTGGCAAAGTTCTGTCATTGTTTTTCTAGCTTTTTCTTTACTCCATAGTTTTTTACGGTAGTTTAAATCAATACTTGTAGTTATACCTCTTTCTTTTGCAGCTTTTAAAGCAGCTAAAGTTAAAGCAGCAGCTTTATCACTTAATGCAGGTGTAATACCGGTAGTGTGAAACCAATCTGCACCTTCAAAAATTGCATTCCAGTCAAATTCAGCAGCATCAACATCAGCAATAGAAGCATCAGCTCTGTCATAAATAACCTGAGAAGCTCTCATAGAAGCACCAGGCTCTAAGAAATATATCCCTAATCTGTTACCTCCTCTGGCTACAAATTTAGTGTCTACACCATATCTGCGTAAATGGTTAATTGCCGCTTGGCCAATAGCAGTATCAGGTACCTTAGAAACAAATGTTCCGTTTAATCCGTAATTGCAAAGAGCAGCAGCCACGTTAGCTTCTCCACCTCCATAGGTTACATCAAATGTATCGCTTTGTACAAATCTTTTGAAGTCTGGTGTAGATAATCTCATCATGATTTCTCCCAGTGTTACGACTTTTTTAGACATCGTTTTGTGTTGTATTAAGTAAATAAAGTGGTTATATTCAATTTTATATCGAACAGAATTCAAAAATACACTTAATGGCATATTTCGAAGAAGATTTTAAAAAAAATCATCGGTATCGATTGCGTAGATTGTTGTTTTTAATCACACTCATTTTCTTCTTTAAAGCCATAAATTTTCTACTTTAGTTAGGTATTATAAAACAACCAAATTAAACTTAAATGGATAAGAAATCTTCACTTTTAAAAGCGATTACTGACCAAGGAATGCTTCCTTTATTTTTTCATCCCGATGAACAAAAAAGTATAGACATTACTCAAACTGTTTATGATGCAGGTGTAAGAGTAATAGAATATACTAACAGAGGAAAAGAGGCTTTGTCCAATTTTAAAAAATTGAAACAAGTTGCATTACAAACAATGCCTGAATTAATGCTGGGTATTGGGACTATTAAGAACCCTAAAGAAGCACAAGATTTTATTGATGCAGGTGCTGATTTTATTGTTTGCCCTATTGTAACTCCTGAAGTTGCGGAGGTTTGTCAAAAAGCCGATTTATTATGGATTCCAGGTTGTATGACACCAACTGAAATTTCTGTAGCTCAGAAACATGGTGCCGGATTAATTAAAATTTTCCCTGCTAATATTTTAGGGCAAGAGTTTATCTCTTCTATAAAAGAACTTTTTGCTGGGCAGTTATTTATGCCAACAGGCGGCGTAGATTTAAGTAAAGAAAATATTGGCAGCTGGTTTAAAGCCGGTGTTTGTGCTGTTGGAATGGGAAGTAAATTAATCAGTAAAGAAGTTATGACTGATGGAAACTATGCTCTTTTAGCGCAAAATACGAAAGACGTATTGGCAGTTATAAAATCTATTAAAGGTTAATCTTTAGTTATGATACAAGAAAAAATAGGCAAATTCAGGTGGACAATATGTGCCTTGCTATTTTTTGCAACCACCATTAATTATTTAGATCGTCAGGTTTTAAGTCTTCTTCAACCATTATTAGCTGATGAATTTGGCTGGACTAACACAGATTATGCTAATATCACCGCTGTTTTTCAGTTCTCCTACGCAATTTCTATGTTATTTGCCGGTAGGTTAATAGATAAACTAGGGACTAAAACAGGTTTTGCTTTAGCATTAATTGTATGGTCTATAGCGGCTATATTACATGCTTACGCAGAAAATATCGGCAATTTAATGTATCCTATAGCAACATGGTTGGGTATTACAACGGTTTCCGTTTCTGTATTAGGATTTATGGTTTCTAGGGCTTTATTAGGTTTTGGAGAATCAGGCAATTTTCCTGCTGCCATCAAAGCAACTGCAGAATATTTCCCAAAGAAAGAACGCTCTTTTGCTACTGGTATATTTAACTCTGGTTCTAACGTTGGCGCTATTTTAGCTCCCTTAACTGTGCCTTGGATTGCTTATCAATATGGTTGGCAGTTTGCTTTTTGGGCAATTGGTGCTTTTGGTTTTGTTTGGCTTATTTTTTGGTACTTTCTATACGAGTTGCCCTCCAAACAAAAACGCTTATCAGTAGCCGAAAGAGCATATATTGAAAGTGACGTGGATGAAATTACCAAAGAGGATTCACTTCCTGCAGCTGAAAAAGTAGCTTGGTTTAAACTCTTAGGCTTCAAGCAAACATGGTCATTTGTATTTGGTAAATTTATGACAGATGGTGTATGGTGGTTTTTCTTGTTTTGGTTGCCAGCGTATTTAAAAGCTCAATACGGATTAACCGGTACTGATATAATGTTGCCTATTGCGGTTCTTTATACTATGACTATGTTTGGAAGTATTGGTGGAGGTTATTTCCCTACTTACTTTATCAACAAGGGTTACAAGCCTTATGATGGTAGAATGAAGGCGATGATGATTATTGCATTAATTCCATTGGTTGTGTTAGCAGCGCCAGTTTTAGGTGTTTATAGTGTTTGGTTTCCGGTAATACTTATTGGTATCGGAGCATCAGCTCACCAAGCATGGTCAGCAAATATTTTCACTACAGTATCAGATATGTTTCCAAAGAAAACAGTAGCTTCTGTTATTGGAATTGGCGGAATGGCCGGTGGTTTAGGAGGTGTATTTATGTCTAAATTGGGTGGTTATTTGTTTGATCATTATAAAGCTTTAGGACATATAGAAACTGGGTATACTATTATGTTTACTATTTGTGCGTTGGCTTATATTGTTGCCTGGTTTGTAATGAAAGCATTGGTACCTAAAATGAAAGCGGTTGATATT
>JBILPO010000159.1:0-5160 GCA_044373805.1 Pelobium sp. | reverse complement strand
AAAAGATCGTCAAGCTCCAGGTATTCAGGGTTTTGAAGAAGTAAAACCAATGGTATTTGCTGGGATTTATCCAGTAGATACTGATGAGTTTGAAGAATTACGTGAAGCCATGCATAAACTACAGTTAAATGATGCTTCTTTAGTTTTTGAGCCAGAATCATCAGCTGCTTTGGGTTTTGGTTTCCGTTGTGGTTTCTTAGGAATGCTACACATGGAAATTATCCAAGAACGTTTAGAAAGAGAGTTTGATATGACAGTAATTACTACTGTCCCAAACGTTTCTTATATTGCACACACTACCAAAGGAGATCCTTTCGTAATCAATAATCCTTCAGAATTACCTGATCCATCTAAATTAGAATTTGTAGAAGAACCTTTTATTAAGGCAAATATTATTACCAAAGCTGAATTTGTAGGTCCGGTAATGTCATTATGTATTCAAAAAAGAGGTATGATTATGAATCAGCATTATTTAACTGCTGATAGGGTAGAATTGGTTTTTGAAATGCCTATGGGTGAAATTGTATTTGACTTCTACGACAGGTTAAAAACTATATCTAAAGGCTATGCTTCTTTTGATTATCACCAAATAGGATATAAACAATCTGATTTAGTAAAATTAGACATTATGCTTAATGGCGAACATGTTGATGCACTTTCTTCTTTAATCCATAGAAGTAATTCATATGATTTTGGAAAGCGTATTTGTGAGAAATTAAGAGAATTAATTCCTCGTCAACAATTTGACATTGCTATTCAGGCTTCTATTGGAGCTAAAATTATTGCTCGTGAAAACGTAAAAGCCTTAAGAAAAGATGTTACTGCAAAATGTTACGGTGGTGATATTTCCCGTAAACGTAAATTATTAGAAAAGCAGAAAAAAGGTAAAAAACGTATGCGTCAGGTAGGAAATGTAGAAATACCACAATCTGCATTTATGGCTGTTTTAAAATTAGATTAAGTTTTTCTACATAAATTGATTAAAAAGCACCATTTACACGGTGCTTTTTTTTGTAGATACCCATAAACTTCCGTTAGAAAAAATCAATTAATTTTCTTTATTAAATAATGATTTATGTTAGAGAGTATTTTAATTAATATTTGGCATTTATAATGATATATTTGGACCTATTATAGATTTTATATATGTTCTCATTTCAGCGTTTTTATTCTTTTGCAGCGCTTATCGTTTTCATTTCTATAATTTTATTATTTTATTATCCAAATAATAGCCCACAACCTCAATTTATAAAATTATCCAAAAATAGTGAAGCTAAAATAGCTGATGTTCTTACAAAAAGAATATCTCATTTAAGCACAAACCCTATTCAAATTTACAGATTAAAACTACCACAAGATATCAAGCAAAAGAGAAATGTTTTAGAAATAGACGAAGTAAACATACATAAAGTAGCTATTTTTTACAGCTTAAATGGTAAACTTAAAAAAATGGATTGGTTAAAATGCAAACCAGATGAAAGCTTAAGTTTAAATTCTAATCCATATTTCATTTTTGAAAATAAAATTCCTACTACCATTTTAATGGTTTCCACGGGTGCCTCTTATTCCAATATTCCAATAAAACTTTACGATTTTAAGAACTTTTTTAAGAAACAAAACAATCTAGAAATGGTGAAAATCATCAACATCATTATTTTGTTTTCATTTTTAATAATATCGGTTTTTGTTTATTTGAGACTTAATAGTGCGTTTTCGTTGTTTTATGTATACTATTCCATACTCAGTCTAGGATCATATTTGTTGTATAACGGATTTTTGAATAATCTTTGGTTAGTCAATCGGGCTTATTTCACAGACCATTCAGTAGGATTAATGCTTTCTTTACATATTCTATCTATGTCTGTTTTTCTTTTGTACTTAATTAAAAAATCTCAGATTTATAAATTTTACTTAAGGATATCTTACCTATTAATAGTTATTTCAGCTGCATTCTTCATCACATGTTTTTTTCTAAATAGCTATTATACCATCAAATATTTAATCTTTTTATGCTTGGTGGTTTGTTTAATTTTTCTTTTTCTTTATCCTAAAATATTCTATCGGTATCAAAAAAAATATGCTTATTGGCTTAATTATCTTTCCATATTATTGTTTACCACTTTATTTTGCATTTTAACTGTAAAGTATACTAACATTATAGTTTCAGATTTTTTTATTCATGTGGTTGTTAAAACACTTTTTGTAGGTCATATTCTTTGTTTATTTACTGCATTTATATTAATGAATAAAAATAAACTACTTACCTCCTACTTACATAATAATTTATTGTTGAATGAAAATGATCGAGAAATAGCAGATAGAAATCCTGAATTATTAGCTTTTTTAACTGACCGAGAATACACCGTTTTGGAGTTAATAGCCAAAGGTTTTAAAGACCAGGAAATTGCTGATAAACTTTTTATTTCTGTTTCTACTGTAAAAAGTCACAAACAAAAAATTTATAAAAAATTAGAAATCAGCAGTAAATCTCAGGCTACTAAGATTTACTTTAATTTCAACATAAAAGCAATGAATTTTCTAAATAATTAGGAATTATTTAGAAAGTCAGTTTGATGCATTGCTAGATCTACATTCGGCTTAAAAACCCCAAATTATTCTTAATAAATTGTCCTTAATTAATATGCATTTATAAACTTTTTAAATACGTGTTATTTGGATTAATTAATGAAGCTTATTCTATTAAAATTTTTAATTTCGCTCAAGTTAATCTTAACATATTGATTTAAATATTAAGTCAAAATAAGGTTCGCAATCACAAAATTATTATCAAATCATCTTAAAAAAATAAGCCATTCATGACACTTTTAGACGGTAAAATAGTATCAGAGGAGTTAAAAAAACAAATAGCAATTGAAGCAGCTGAGCTATTTGAGCAAACAGGTAGAAAACCTCATCTTGTTGCTATTTTAGTGGGAAATGATGGCGGGAGTGAAACTTACGTGGCTAGTAAAATGCGTAATTGTGAAAAAGTTGGTTTTAAATCTTCCCTTATTCGTTATGATAATTCAGTTTCTGAAAACGAATTATTACTCAAAATTGAAGAGTTAAATTTAGATTCCACTGTAGACGGTTTTATTGTGCAACTGCCATTACCTAAACATATTAATCCAGAAAAAGTTACAGAAGCAATAAATTATAAAAAAGATGTTGATGGCTTCCACCCTATTAATTTAGGTAGAATGCAAAGAAATTTGCCTTGTTTTTTACCGGCTACTCCTTTTGGTATTATGTTAATGTTAGAATTCTACGGAATAGTAACAGCAGGAAAAAACTGTGTAGTGATTGGCAGAAGTAATATTGTAGGTAGCCCAATGAGTATTTTAATGGCTCGTAACGCTAATCCAGGAAATGCCACAGTAACGCTTACTCATAGTAAAACCATTAATTTAAAGGAGTTTACGCTTAAAGCAGATATTATTATTGCAGCTATTGGTCAGAAAAATTTTGTGACTGCTGATATGGTAAAAGATGGTGCTGTTGTGATTGATGTGGGTATGAACAGAGAAATTTCTATCGAAACAAAATCGGGTTTTAAACTTTACGGAGATGTTGACTTTGATAACGTAGCACCAAAATGTTCCTATATAACTCCCGTACCCGGTGGTGTAGGTTTAATGACGATTGTAAGTTTATTAAAAAACACTTTGTCTGCGGCTAAAAATGAATTTTATAATTAATACATAATATTAATTATACTCTCAAGTAAAACCATTTTTTCTTTATGGCACAATAAAAATATTGATGCCATGGATACAAAATTAACCTTAAGCTTTGATGATGAAATCATCTTAAAAGCCAAAAAATATGCTTAGAAAAACAATATTAGTCTTTCTCGATTAATAGGGTTTTAATTAGCTAACGTAGTAGAAAAGCAATATCAATCTTTAGAAGACTTCCCTATTTCTGATTGAGTTACACAAGTAGCAGAAGGCGAAGCTATTTATAAAATAAGTAAAACTATAAAATCAATAGATCATGATTTTTTCGCATCAAAATAATCAAAATTTTCTTAGATGCAAATGTTATAGTCGCTATTTTAAATAAAGAATATCCTGTGTTTTCTTATGCATCTCGGATCTTAAGTTTAGCAGATCATCCACAACATACTTTATTTACTTCTCCAGTCGGTTTAGCTATTGCTTATTATTTTGCAGAGAAAAAGACTTCGGCGCAAGCGGCCAATAATAAAATAACAATTTTACTAGAACATATCAAAATTGCCGAAAATTCTAAAAATGCAATTTTAAAAACCTTAGAGAATAAAAAAATACTCAATTTTGAGGATGGTTTGGAGTACTATTTTGCATTAGAAAACAAATGCGATTGCATTGTGACCAAAAACTAAAGGATTTTCATTTTTCTGAAATAGAGGTATTGAACTGTAAAAATTTTGCTTTAAAGTATTTCGTTAAATCGTAAAAAGCCTTTTCCACCATTTTTCTGGTAATTGAACGTATAATCCATCAACACGTTTCTCAATTTTATAAACTGGCAAATAGTCTCCTTGTCCGGTAGCTCCTCTCCCATTACATAGATCATATTTATACCTATGAAAGGGACAAATTATTTCATTGCCTTCCAACCAACCATTTGAAAGATCAGCACCCGCATGAGGGCATTTAGCATCACAAGCAGAATATTTTCCATTAGAATTGATTAGACAAATAGTTTGATTATTAACCTTTATCTTTTGAATATTAGCATTAACTTGGATAGCCCCCTCTATTTTAAACCATTTCATAGTGATATATCATTGTAAAAATGCTTGTTTGGTTCCTTATCATTTATCTGCAAAATACCCTTATCTTTGCCAACTTGAAAACAAAAAATATAATTCCAGAAGACGGCACTCTTCTTCCCTTAATGGAAGAGTTTTATACCATACAGGGTGAAGGTTTTAACTCTGGCAAAGCAGCGTATTTTATAAGATTAGGAGGTTGTGATGTTGGATGCCATTGGTGTGATGTTAAAGAAAGTTGGGATGCAGATTTACATCCACTCACTCCAATAGATGAAATTGTTTCTAATGCTACTAAATATCCAGGTAAAGCTGTTGTGGTAACAGGCGGAGAGCCTCTTTTATATAATTTAGACTTATTAACCAAAAAATTAAAAGAAGCAGGAATAGCAACTTTTATT
>JBILPO010000158.1:0-5181 GCA_044373805.1 Pelobium sp. | reverse complement strand
TTATGTTTCCATTTTAATCCCTGCTGGTCAAACCGCAACTATACAAGAATTTACTGTTAATGCTATTAATGATGCCTTGCAAGATTTTGGGGAACAAGTAGAGGCAAGTATTACCACAACATCTTCAACTTTTGTTTTGATAGGGACTGGTTCTAAAATTTTGATTACAGATATTTACCCTGTAAATATACCTACCACACCAGATGAAAACCCAGACATCAATCCAGATCCATTGGTTTCTCCAAACCAAGACGGACAAGGTAACGAGCGTTTTATCATTTACAACATTAGCAAATATCCAAATAACGAAGTCCTTATTTTTAACCGCTGGGGAAATGAAGTCTACAAAATTAAGGGCTATAATAACGATGATAAAGCGTTTAATGGCTTTGCCAACGTGGGTATTTTAACCAATTCAAACAAAGAATTGGTAGATGGCGTATATTATTATATAATCTACACCACTAAAAACAATGCTAAGAAACTCAATAAAGGATATTTGATTTTAAAAAGATAATTTTTGGGCGTTCCCCAAGCTACGCAAGGGTCTGGCTTTGCGCTTAATCTTTTTGGCCAAAAAGCCAAAAAGGATATCGCTTCAATCCAATAACGCTATATAAATGCCCAAAACAAAAAAATCAATTATTATCACATTAAAAAGCTGAATTTAATTTTCATATTGTATGCATTACACTATATTTGCGGCCTAAAGCATTTGGAATGGAAAAAATAAGTGCCCCTATAAATTATCTACCCATTATTATTCAGTTGGTTGTGGCATTTGGTTTTGTGGCTTTCACTATGATTTTGACCCACATGATTGGGCCAAAAAGAAAAACTACCGATGTTAAATTAACTGCATTCGAATCAGGTATTGAAGTTATTGGAAATGCTCGTCAGCCTTTTTCTATCAAATATTTTGTGGTGGCAATTGTATTTGTTCTGTTTGATGTGGAGGTGATTTTTATGTACCCATGGGCTGTAAACTTTCGTGAATTTGGCTTAAATGGCTTAATTGAAATGTTTATTTTTATGGGAACCCTACTTTTAGGCTTCATTTACATCGTAAAAAAGAAGGCCTTAGATTGGGATTAAAGTAGAATTATTCTAAACAAGAATCATCAATATTGTTTAAGATGAAATCTTAATAAATTTGGGGCTTGTTGAAACATCAGCGAGCCTTTTTAGTTTTATAAGAGAGGATAAGAGAATTATGAGTGATATTAATTTAGTCGAAGCTCCAGCTGGAGTAGAAGGAGCAGGTTTTTTTGCTACTTCCTTAGATAAAGTGATAGGGATGGCAAGAGCTAATTCTCTTTGGCCATTGCCTTTTGCAACTTCTTGTTGTGGAATAGAGTTTATGGCTACCATGGGTTCTCATTATGATTTTTCTCGCTTTGGGGCCGAACGTCCATCTTTTTCTCCTCGTCAGGCCGATTTATTAATGGTGATGGGAACCATCGCCAAAAAAATGGCGCCTGTTTTAAAACAAGTTTATATCCAAATGGCCGAGCCTAGATGGGTGATTGCCGTTGGCGCTTGCGCTTCTAGCGGAGGAATTTTTGATACTTATTCTGTTTTACAAGGAATAGACGAAATTATACCTGTAGATGTTTATGTGCCAGGTTGCCCTCCAAGACCAGAAGCCATTATCAATGGATTTAATAAAATCCAGGATTTGGTTAGAAATGAATCTTTAAGAAGAAGAGATTCGCCAGAATATTCAGAATTATTAGCTAAATACGGAATCCAGTAATGGGTAAGATACCTAATCAACATATTTTAGACCAATTAACTGCTCAATTTGAAGGTCAGTTTACTGTTCCAACAGAGCCTTTTGGTTTATTAACCTTAGAAACTTCTACAGGGACTATTAATTCGTTATTAACTTATTTAAAAAACGAAAAAGAACTCAGCTTTAATTATTTAACAGATATTACTGCAGTTCATTATCCCGAATTAGAAAAAGCTTTATGCGTAGTTTACCATTTGCATAGCTTAACTAATAATGTAAGAATTAGAATCAAAGTCTTTATACCTGTTTCTAATCCAACTATTCCTACTGCAACTACTTTATGGGAAGGTGCAAATTGGATGGAAAGAGAAACATTTGATTTTTTTGGAATACAATTTACAGGTCACCCAGACTTAAGAAGAATCTTAAATGTTGATGACATGACTGTTTTCCCAATGAGAAGAGAATACGCATTAGAAGATCCAAATAGAGTAGATAAAAAAGATTTTTTCTTTGGACGTTAAGTAACTTAAATGAGCAATTTTATTACAGAAATCACTCCTAACCGTCCGGTTTATACAGATAATGATCCGCAAGGAGACTTCTCTACTTTAAACCTTGGTCCCACACATCCTGCAACACATGGCGTTTTCCAAAATGTGTTACAAATGGATGGTGAGCGCATTGTAAGCGGCGTTTCTACCATAGGGTATATACACAGAGCTTTTGAAAAAATAGCAGAACATAGACCTTTTTACCAAATCACCACATTAACAGACAGAATGAACTACTGTTCGTCCCCAATCAATAACATGGGTTGGCACATGACAGTTGAAAAACTCTTAGGTATTGAAATGCCTAAAAGAGTTGATTATTTGCGTGTGATAGTGATGGAGTTAAGTAGAATCACAGACCATTTAATTTGTAACGGAATTTTAGGCGTTGATACAGGCGCTTTCTCTGGTTTCCTTTATTTAATGGAAGAACGCGAGCATATCTATGAAATATTTGAAGAAATATGTGGCGCAAGATTAACCACCAATATTGGTAGAATTGGCGGTTTTGAAAGAGATTTTAACGACATCGCTTTTGCTAAGATTGAAAAGTTTTTAGTAAAGTTTCCTCCTATTTTAAAGGAATTTGAAACCTTATTCAACAGAAATAGAATATTTATAGAACGTACTTCAGGTGTTGGAGCAGTTGATCCAGAAACTGCATTAAATTATAGCTGGAGCGGTCCAATTTTAAGAGCAACCGGTGTAGATTATGATGTTCGTGTAAACGAACCTTATTCTTCTTATCAGGATTTTGATTTTGAGATTCCGGTAGGTACAAAAGGAGATGTTTATGATCGTTTTATATTAAGAAACGAAGAAATGTGGCAAAGCTTAAGAATTATTGAGCAAGCTATGGAGAAAATAAAGAAAGAGCCAAAAGGCATTTTTCATGCTAATGTTCCTGAGTTTTACTTACCTCCAAAAGAGCAAGTGTACAATAACATGGAAGCATTAATCTATCACTTTAAAATTGTGATGGGCGAAGTGGATACCCCAAAAACAGAAGTTTATCATGCTGTTGAAGGTGGAAATGGGGAATTAGGTTTTTATTTAATTAACGATGGTGGCAGAACGCCTTATCGTTTACATTTTCGCCGACCAAGTTTTATCAATTATCAGATGTATGCGCCAATGAGTCGTGGAATGTTATTATCTGATGCCATCATCAATATGTCGAGTTTGAACGTTATAGCAGGAGAATTAGATGCTTAAAGTGGAAGAAACACAACCAGTAGAATTTTCTACTGAACTGGTAAATAAGTTTGCGGAAATAGTAAGCCGTTATCCAGAAGGGAAAGAAAAATCGGCTTTGCTTCCTATTTTACACGAAGTGCAAGCAGTAAATGGCTGGTTAAGTTCTGTTGCAATGGATAAAGTTGCTGCTTACTTAAACATAGCCCCAATTGAAGTTTACGAAGTGGCTTCTTTCTATAGTATGTACTTTCTTAGACCTCAAGGTAAATTTGTTTTGGAGGTTTGCCGTACCGGACCATGTTGTTTAGTTGGCGCCGAAAAAATTATGGATTACATTGGTGAAAAACTAGGTGTAAAAGAAGGAGAAGTAACAGCAGATGGGTTATTTAGTTACCGAGGAGTAGAATGTTTAGCCGCTTGCGGTTTTGCGCCAGTTCTACAAATTGGACCTGAATATACTTTCTACGAGAATTTAACTACCAGTTCTGTAGATCAATTAATCTCAGATTTAAAGAATAAGAATTGAGTATAGTGATAGGAGAATTGAGGCAATCACTCCTATCAATTATAAAATAAGACACAAAGATGTGAGATTTAGAAGAGCAGATTGCAAAATCTCTCCATTCTCATTACTCACATCTCATATCTAAAAAAGAATGGGTCGCAAATTATTATTAGAACACATTAACGTACCAGGAATTAACACCCTAGAAGTTTACCGTAAAATGGGAGGCTATAGAGCTGTTGAAAAAGCAATTAAAACCATGTCGACTGACGAGGTGGTGGAAGAAGTAAAAAAATCTGGTTTACGTGGCAGAGGAGGAGCAGGTTTTCCAACAGGTATGAAGTGGAGCTTTTTGGCCAAGCCAGAAGGAGTAGCTCGTTACTTGGTTTGTAATGCCGATGAATCTGAGCCAGGAACCTTTAAAGACAGATACTTGATGACTAACATTCCTCATGCTTTAATTGAAGGAATGATTGTTTCAAGCTATGCCCTTGGAGCTAATACCAGCTATATTTATGCAAGAGGAGAAATGATGCCTCAAATCCGAATTTTAGAAAAGGCAATTGCCGAAGCTAAAGCTGCCGGATTTTTAGGTAAAAATATATTGGGTTCTGGTTACGATTTGGAATTATACGTTCAGCCAGGTGGTGGAGCATATATTTGTGGAGAAGAAACAGCACTTTTAGAATCTTTAGAAGGAAAAAGAGGAAATCCAAGAATTAAGCCTCCTTTCCCTGCAATTGCAGGATTATATGGTTGCCCAACTGTGGTAAACAATGTAGAATCTATTGCTGCAGTAGTTCCAATTATCAATGATGGCGGAGAAGAATATGCTAAAATTGGAATTGGTCGTTCTACCGGAACTAAATTAATTTCAGCTTCGGGGAATATCAATAAGCCGGGAGTTTATGAAATTGAATTAGGTCTTTCTGTAGAAGATTTTATTTACTCTGATGAATATTGTGGCGGAATAGCAAATGGAAAAAGATTGAAAGCAGTTGTTGCCGGAGGTTCTTCTGTGCCAATTTTACCAGCTAATTTAATACTGAATTTGGTAAATGGCGATAAGCGCTTAATGTCTTATGAATCTTTATCTGAAGGAGGCTTTGCTACCGGCACCATGTTAGGTTCTGGTGGATTTGTGGTTTTAGATGAAGATCAGTGTATTGTTAGAAATACCTGGAATTTCT
>JBILPO010000157.1:0-5193 GCA_044373805.1 Pelobium sp. | reverse complement strand
CTTAAAAAAAGCATGAGTGACTAAGTGAAAAATAGCTGCTGCATTATCTTGTACACCAACTGCTAAAACCATAAATCCTAATTGAGAGATAGTAGAAAAGGCCAATACCTTTTTAATATCAGTTTGCGTTACCGCGATGCTTGCCGCCATAAAAGCGGTAAATAAACCAATAATGGCCATGCTGGTTAACACTAATTGATTAAATAATGGTGCAATTCTTAAGAGTAAAAAAACACCTGCAGCCACCATAGTTGCCGCGTGAATTAAAGAAGAAACTGCTGTTGGGCCTTCCATGGCATCGGGTAGCCAAGTGTGTAATGGAAACTGTGCCGACTTTGCAATAGCCCCAGCAAAAAAACAAAAGCCAGCTATGCTTAACCAATAAGCAGGCATCAAGCCAAAAGGTGTGGCCCAAATATTGTTCTTCACAAAAGAAGAAGCTATTAAATTTCCTTGCCCAAATAGTGCATCAATATCTAAGGTGTGGAATTGAGTAAGTAAAATCATTAAGCCGATAAGAAAACCCACGTCTCCTATCCTATTCATAATAAAAGCTTTTTTATTGGCTTGTACTGCTTTGTCCTTTTTAAACCAAAAACCAATAAGCAGATAAGAAGCAAAACCAACCAACTCCCAAAAAATATAAACCAAAAAGAGATTATCTGCTAAAACTACCCCCAGCATGGCAAAACAAAACAAGCTCAGATAAGCAAAATACCTATATTTCAAATCGTCTTTCCGCATGTATTCTACCGAATAGATATGGACCAATAAAGCGATGAAAGAGATTAGCAAAAGCATTATCACCGTTAAGTCATTCAGTAAAAAACCTACGTTTATTTTAAAATTAGCAAGTTGTATCCAATCAAAATAAAAATGTAAAACCGACTTTTTCCAAACTCCAATAAATAGAATTAGAGAGCTCATAAAAGATACAACAATGCTTAAAATGCCAATAATAGCAGCAAATTTTTTAAAGATTAAAGAAAAAATAAAAGCTAAAAAAGGAGCTGTAATGGCTATTAAAGCGAAATTAAAAAGCGTATATGGCGAAAAAATACTTTCCATTAGCCTCTTAATGTATTGGTTTGATTGGGATCGATAGATTTTGCCCTTTTATATAAATTCATGATGATAACGAGCGCAACCGCAACTGCTGCTGCCGCCAAAACAATAATGAACAAGCCAAAGATTTGTCCGGTATTATCAACCTTATCATACTTGCCAAAAGCCACCATATTTAAAATAGAAGCGTTAATCATGAGTTCAATTCCCATCAAAATTTGAATGGCATTTTTACGGGTAATTACTGCAAATAATCCTAACGAGAATAAAGTTGCGCCTACAAATAAGAAATGTTGTAAAGGGATCATAATTGCGAACCCTCCTTTCTAGCAATATGTGCCGCACCAATTAAAGCCATCATTAATAAAATAGAAACCATTTCTAAGGGTAAAAGATATTTACTCATCAGGTTAACACCTATATTTTTAATGGTATCATCTGTTACGGTTTTAACGTTTCCGCTCAGTTGTGATGCTTTTATCCAGTTTAAAGATTCGAAATCTATTTTACTAAAAATCATCACCAAAATAAATAGGAAAGCAAAAGAAATCATCACCCCAGCTAAACGATTGGTAGATAATAAACCTGACGATATTTTCCCAAAACCATCTAATGATTCTTTGTTAGAGAGCATAAATGCAAAAAGCAATAAGACTAAAACCCCACCTACATAAATCACCACTTGGGTTAAAGCTACAAAATCTGCCAAAGCAAAAACATATAATCCTGCAACGGCAAATAAAGTCACAAAAAACATAAATACAGAACGAACTAAATGCCCACTACTCACCACAAAAACTCCGCTAAGTATGGCAATAGCTGCTAAAATGTAAAATATAATTTGCGCTACATCCATCCTATTAATCTTCTGCTTTATTCATAGCTGCTAACTTTGCAGCCTGCCTTTCCGCCTGTAACTTCTCTAATTCCTCTTTCTTTTGTTGCGCCTCTTCCTCCGTCATGGTGGCAAATTTATAATTCAAATCAGAAATATGAGTCACACTTCTATCGTATTCTGGCGTCATCACAATACATTCGGTTGGGCAAACCGTTGTGCATAAACCACAATACATGCATTTGGCCATGTCTATATCAAACTTAGGCGCATATAAGCGTTTTACAGATCCATCAGAGGTTTTACCAATAGCCTCTGTAGATTTTATAGCCTCAATTTCTATGCAATTTACCGGACAAATTTTGGCGCATAAATCACAAACAATGCAATCGTCTATTTCCACATTTAACTGATAACGGCCAACCTCTGGTACAGGTAATTTCTGATGCGGATATTGAACCGTAGCAATCCCATTTTGCTGCTCAAAATAATCGGCTTCTTTAATTCCCTTTACTTTTTTTGATTTTCTGGCGCCCAAAAAATGCCTCATGGTTAAGGATAAACCTTTCCATGCCGTTAAAAATCCATTTAGAGCAGTTTTCATCTTTTTAAAAAAGCAATAATCTCCATAATCCCGAGGCTACCAAACAGGCAAAAGCCAAGGGTGTTAACACTTTCCAGCAAAGCGACATCAATTGGTCTACCCTCATTCGAGGTAAAGTCCAGCGAATCCACATTTGAATGGCTACTATCAATAAACTTTTGCCCATTACCCAAAAAATACCCCAGTAAATTCCCGTGGTATAATCGGCTAATTTAAAACTCCCTATATTAGGAAATGGCGTATTCCAACCTCCCAAAAACAAAGTAACCCCAAACATAGCCACCAAAAACATCATGGCATATTCGGCTAAAAATATGAATGCAAAACGCAGTCCGGTGTATTCGGTATGGAAACCTCCAATCAACTCAGATTCTGCCTCTGGAATATCAAAAGGAGCTCTGTTGCATTCGGCCAAAGAAGCAATAAAGTAAATAATGTAAGCAATAATCAAGTGTGGAGCTTGAAAAACATTCCAGGCCAAAATACCTCCAATTTTATTCACCTCTAAAAAGCCTAAAAACTTAATTTCTTGAGTAGCTAAAATTCCCTGATTATAATTGATGACTTGTAAATCTAAGCTTTGGGCAATCATCACCGCAGAAATAATGGCAAAACCAGCCGGAATTTCATAAGAAACCATTTGCGCTACAGAACGCACCGCCCCAAATAAACTGTATTTGTTATTAGAGCCCCAACCCGCCATCAAAATACCCAATGCCTCTACAGAAATAATGGCGAAAACATAAAAACCACCAATATTCATACTGGCAGGCACCAAATCTGGCGCCCAAGGTAAAGCCACAAATCCTAAAAAAACAGCTATAAAAATAATTACCGGAGCCACCGTAAACAAAACCTTATCAGCAACAGTGGGAACAATAAATTCTTTTTGAATTAGCTTCAGAATATCTGCAAAAGTTTGCAATAAACCGTATTTACCCACTTCCATGGGACCCAAACGATCTTGTATGAAAGCTGAAATTTTACGCTCGGCATATACACTCAGCAGCGAAAACACAGCGATAAAGCTAAAAATAGAAGCAGCAACCAAAAAATATAAGAGGTAAAAATTCAATCTCTAAGCCTTGTTTTTAAGATACAAACTTAAGGATTTTGAGTAAAGAATTACCCTTTTAAGCTGATGAATTACAGATAACTACTAAATTAATAGACATTTATTTTTTTTTAGTTTAAAAAGGTACTGATGTACTGTTCATTTCCACCAGTCGCGTTTTACGCTATACTCCGTTTGCCTTAGAAAAAAAGGCAATCCGGGGTGCCGCTTCACCCCCGTTTATTTAACTTTTGATTGGTGGGTTTTTATTTAGATTCAATTTAGGCGAGTATGAAAACTATTTTCTAATATTAAACCCTATGAGCCTAGCGGAGCTCTAAGGATAGAAAATTAATATATTTGAAAAACACTTAAGCAATGAAAAAATATAAAATCATCATTTGCATTTTATTAAGCATTATGGTTCTTTATCAAGCGGCTCCTTTAATAGCAAAGCAATTAGTGGAAGCTTATTTATTAGAAAACGAGAAGGATATTGCAGTGGAAGAACCTGGCACCCACAATGGCGGAGGCATCACTACAGGTTCTAATTTTTTTACTAAAGCAAAAGATCTTAAACTAGTTTTCAAAAAAAGAGTGCTCAAACCTGGTTCGGCAATTGGGTACCATTTACAAAAGGAAGATGAAATCTATTATGTGGTTGATGGGCAAGGCGAAATGCAAATGAATGGTAACTCATTTAAAGTAAAAGCTGGTGATGCTGTTTTAACCCGACCAGGAAGTTCGCATGGTTTAAAAGTAATTGGCAATAAAGATTTGACCATTATTATTAATTACGAAAAGCGTTAGTAAATTAGCCTAAATACAGATTTAGCAACGTAAAAAAATAAAATGAAAAAGTGGAAACAAAAGGCAATCGTTCAAAAAATTATTTCCTTTTTACCGCTAAGCCATCAAATCAATTACATTTTTCAAAAGTATGTTACAAAAGGTGTAAACCTATCTGATGAATATTTTTATGACAGACTTGCACATGCAAGAGATCATCTCAAAGCTTATCAGAAATATGCCAACAAACCAATTCCGGCGACTTGCCTAGAAATAGGAACTGGTTGGTATCCCATTGTCCCAATCAGTTTCTTTTTAGTTGGTGCAGATCAAATATATTCTGTTGATATTTCATTCTTGACTTCTAAAAAGAGAATAAAAACTACGCTAGAGAAGTTAATTGCTTGTTATGATTTGGGACAATTAAAAAATTACCTCGATTTTAAACCAAACAAACTAGAGATCATCAAAGATATTCTTATAAAATATGACACCCTTACATTGGAGGAGGTACTTCAAAAATTAAAAATCACTTACCTTATTGAAGATGCGAGGAAACTTTCATTAGCCAGCAATTCTGTTGATTTAATCAATTCTAACAACACATTTGAGCATATTTATCCCGATATTTTAATTCCAATAATGGCAGAGTTTAAAAGAGTGGTAAAAAAACAAGAAGGCATCATGTCGCATTTTATTGACCTTTCTGATCATTTTGCACATTTAGATTCATCTATAAATATTTACAGTTTTTTGCAATTTTCTGACCAGCAGTGGAAATGGATAGACAACTCCATTCAACCCCAAAATAGGTTAAGAATTTATGATTACAAACAAATTTACTTC
>JBILPO010000007.1:0-17376 GCA_044373805.1 Pelobium sp. | reverse complement strand
GTCTTAATGGGGCTTAAAAGCTCTATATTTGCCAATAAGATGGCTGTCCCAAAAGAAAAATATGCAGAAATGATTAAAACTGAGGCTAAACGCCTCGGCTTTTCTTTTTGTGGAATTGCCAAAGCACAATTTTTAGAAGAAGAAGCACCAAAATTAGAACAATGGCTCTCTAAAAATTACAATGGCAAAATGGATTATATGAATAACCATTTTGACAAACGCCTTGATCCCAGATTAGTGGTTGACGATGCAAAATCAGTGATTTCTGTGTCTCTTAATTATTTTACCGAAGAAAAACCAGCAGATAACACCGCTCCAAAAATCTCTAAATATGCCTACGGAACCGATTATCATTTTGTATTAAAAGATAAACTCAAATCTTTATTACATTTTATAGAAGAACATATTGGAGAAGTTAATGGCCGAGCTTTTGTAGATTCGGCTCCTGTTTTAGATAAAGTTTGGGCACAAAAGGCAGGTTTAGGCTGGCAAGGAAAACATTCTAATTTAATTGCGAAACAAACCGGTTCCTTCTTTTTTTTAGGAGAACTCATTATAGATTTAGACTTATCCCCCGATGAACCTTTTATTACCGACCATTGCGGAGATTGTACAAAATGTATTGACGCCTGCCCTACCGAAGCTATTGTTGCACCTTATGTGGTAGATGGCAGCAAGTGCATTTCTTACCTGACCATTGAGTTAAAAGAGCAAATCCCTACTGAATTTAAAGGCAAAATGGACAGTTGGATGTTCGGTTGCGATGTTTGCCAAGATGTTTGCCCTTGGAACAGGTTTGCCGTAACACATCAGGAAAAAGCTTTTGAGCCTCACCCAAATTTACTCCAACTAAAAAAATCTGATTGGGAAGAAATTACCGAAGAAATTTTTCAAACCGTATTTAAAAACTCTGCAGTAAAAAGAACTAAAATAACAGGGTTAAAAAGGAATATTGATTTCT
This sequence comes from Pelobium sp., assembly GCA_044373805.1. Taxonomy (GTDB): domain Bacteria; phylum Bacteroidota; class Bacteroidia; order Sphingobacteriales; family Sphingobacteriaceae; genus Pseudopedobacter. The sequence continues at coordinate 16,415 of JBILPO010000007.1, read as the reverse complement.
TAAAAATTTAAAAATTAAAACCACATTTTTGAAAAAATTATAAAATGGCAAAAAATGGCAAAGCAGCCTTAAGTTTCATATTCATCACCTTATTAATTGATGTTACAGGACTAGGCATCATCATCCCGGTTTTACCAAAATTAATAGCCGAATTAATTCATGGAGATTTGAGTCAGGCTGCTAGTTATGGCGGTTGGCTAACTTTTGCTTATGCTTTTATGCAATTTATTTGCGCCCCTATTTTAGGGAATTTAAGCGATAGATTTGGAAGAAGACCTGTCCTGTTATTTTCTTTATTAGGCTTTGGGATTGATTATCTCTTTTTAGCCTTTGCGCCCACCATTTGGTGGTTGTTTTTAGGTAGAATTATTGCAGGAGTAACGGGAGCAAGTTTCACTACGGCTGCGGCTTACATTGCAGATATCAGCGTACCAGAGAAAAGAGCCCAAAACTTCGGATTAATTGGCGCTGCATTTGGCTTAGGTTTTATTATTGGACCTGTCATGGGAGGTCTTTTAGGACAGTTTGGTTCTCGTGTTCCATTCTTTGCTGCTGCTGGTTTAAGTTTATTGGGTACGCTTTATGGTTATTTTGTATTACCAGAATCATTACCGGTAGAAAAAAGACGTCCTTTTGAACTAAAAAGAGCAAACCCAATAGGTTCTCTATTACAACTAAAAAAATACCCTGCAGTTGGTGGATTAATTTTCACCTTGATTTTAATGTACACTGCCAACAATGGTTTACAAAGTACTTGGTCTTATTACGGCATGGAGAAATTTAAATGGAACGAAGCATGGGTGGGCTATTCTTTAGGTTTTATTGGCTTAATGATTGGCGTTGTTCAGGTCGGCATTATTAGATGGGCAATTCCGAAATTTGGGCAGGAGAAAAGCTTATACATTGGTTTATCGTTTTACAGTTTAGGCTTGCTTCTTTTTTCCTTTGCAACCTCTGGCTGGATGATGTTTGCCTTTATTATTCCCTATTCTTTAGGCGGTATAGCCGGACCAGCTTTACAAAGTATCATCAGCAGTTTTGCTCCATCAAATGAACAAGGTGAAATTCAAGGAGCATTAACCAGTTTAATGAGTGCCACTACCATTTTTGCGCCACCTATTATGACTAATCTCTTTGCTTATTTTACAGGCGCAAATGCGCCATTTCAATTTCCTGGCGCACCATTTCTATTAAGTTCGGTATTGGTTTTTTTGAGTGTTTTTCTAGCTGCCAGAAGTTTAAAAATTCATCCGCCCAAAAAATCATAAAAACTAATAAATGGTTTAATTGTCTTTAATTTTTAATGAAAAAGTCAAGCTTTTCTGCCGTTTTCCGTTCTCTGAAATATAGAAATTTTCAGCTATTTTTTGCTGGACAATCTATTTCTTTGATAGGCACTTGGGTACAAAGAATGGCTGTAAGTTGGTTGGTTTATGACATTACCCATTCTGCACTATTATTGGGTTTGGTGATGTTTGCTGGGCAAATACCATCACTAATTTTAGCTCCTTATGGCGGAATACTCTCTGATAGACATAGCCGCTACAAAATCTTATTGATTACTCAAATTGCATCCTTAATTCAAGCAGTAATGGTCACCATTATGGTAATGGGTGGTTTTTACAGCAACACAGGTATTATTATACTGAGTGCGCTTTTGGGTTGTATCAATGCTTTTGATATTCCTTCAAGGCAATCATTGATGATTGAACTTATTGAAGACAAAACAGACTTACCCAATGCCATTTCTTTAAGCTCTAGTATGGTAAACTTAGCAAGGTTAATAGGACCTGCAATTGCAGGAGTGTTAATCACTTTAGTAGGTGAAGGAGTTTGTTTTTTATTAAACACAGTAAGCTTCATACCTGTAATTGCATCGCTCTTACTCATGAAAATTGAACCTAGAGCTATCGCTATAAAAGAAAAAAATATTTGGAAAGGCTTTACAGAAAGTTATAAATATTTAAAAACCCGTCCAGATTTAGGCTTAATGATTCTGTTGATGGCTTGCATCAGTTTCGCGGTTATGCCATTTCTTACATTGATGCCCATCTTTGCTAAAGATATTTTTAAAGGGGATGCAACTACCTTGAGTTGGTTAGAATCAAGCATTGGCTTAGGCGCATTATTTGGTGCCATTTACCTCGCAGGAGCTCAAAACATTAAAAACCTATCTAAATTGGTCATCTTTTCTATCTTTACTTCTTCCCTTAGTTTGGTATTTTTTTCTTTTTCGCCTTGGTTTGTGATGGCTTTATTCTTTTTGATGATAACTGGATTAGGACAAATGATTCAGATTTCTGGTTCAAATAGTTTTATTCAAACACAGGTGGATGAACAAATGAGAGGAAGGGTAATTAGTTATTATGCAATGGCTTTTCAAGGGATGATGCCTATTGGAAGTTTTATTGCAGGTTTTTCTGCCAATCATATTGGAGCACCACTTACTACTTTAATTCAAGGACTACTTGGATTAATTACGGCAGGTATTTTTTATTTATTACTCAAAAAAGTAAGACTTAAAATGGTAAATAAAGAGCGATTAGAAATCCGTAGCCTACCCGGATTTAATTTTGATGTAGAAGCATAAACCATATATTTACAGCAAATGTTAAATAGGCTGCATCAATTATTAAAATCAGGCATACTCAATATCATTGATGCTTTTTATCCTTTATTTAAAAAGCTCATGCCTCTTCAAACATTCCGTTACGCTGCATGCGGAGGTGGAAACACTGCTTTTAACATCTTCATCTACTTTATTGCTTATAATTTTATATTAAAAAAAGAGATTCTCCATTTACCTTTTGTGGCTATAAGTCCGCACATTGCAGCTTTTATTATTGCCTTTTTCATCACTTTTCCAATAGGCTATTACCTAAATATGTTTGTGGTATTTGAAGGCTCCTATCTAAAAAAGAGAATTCAGCTTTTTAGATATTTTTTGGTAGTAATCATCTGTATCTTGCTTAACTACGTATTTCTTAAATTATTTGTAGAAAAATTTGGGTGGTATCCTACCCCTTCAATGATTGTAACTACCGGGTTGGTAATTATATTTAGTTATTTTTCTCAAAGAAATTACTCTTTCAAAAAAACTTAATATCTTTTATCTAATCATAAGCAGGCTTCCCTTGTAAATGGGTATTTGAGGAGTATGCGTATCTATAATATAATAATAAACACCTGGAGGTAATGGTATGTTCTTCAATTTCCCATCCCATCCTTTTTGGAAGCCTCTTGATTTAAATACAATTTGCCCAAATCTGTTAAATACAGAAATATCAACATCAGCATTCCCCATCACACCATTAATCTCCCACAAATCATTCACTCCATCACCATTAGGGGTAAAAGAATTAGGAATAATAATATTTGGATCTACATAAATAGTCAATTGATCCTCTGCAGAGCAACCCGTCAAGGGGTTCGTTACCACTAATTTATAGGTAGTATTAAATTTTGCAGTTGCTGTTGGTTGCAGTATAGTCGCATCATCTAAATAAGTAGCCGGAGACCATTTATAAGTTAAATTAGAGGCTCCAGATGCCGAAGCATTAATTTTAGTAGGCGTATTTTCTGATACATAAATATCTTTTAAAGGATCTAAGTTCACTTTTGGATTCACTAGGATGGTAATCGGATTAGAAAATGCCCTGCAACTCGCAGATGTAATATTTTCTTTCTCGGCAGCAGCCAGACGGTATGTATAGCCTGCTAATTTAGCTTTATCAATAAAAATATCTAAATCTGCGCTGTTCTTATTTGGAATATCAACCCATCCTAGTCCATCATTAATATCTACCTGCCATTGATAAGCAGGTACTGTATAACCAGAAGAAACATTGGCTTTAAACTTAAAATTATTTGTAGACCCTTCACAAATTTGAAGATTGTTTCCTAAAGTGTTTTCAGTAAAAATAGTTGGTCCACAAGGCCTAAAAGTGATATCATCAAGTGCTAAGTCATTACCACATCCTCCACCTGAGTCATTAATTAATTTAAGGATAACTTTAGTTACAGTAGGTGGACTTTTAAAGGAAAATCCATATTCTTTCCATTCGGGGGTATTAGTTTCATTAATAAAACCTGTTGAATAAGTACTAATAAGCGTCCCATCTTCTTTCTCAACTCTAAATGTAATTTTGGGTTTTGTAATTGTTCCACATGGCGCCGATGGCTTTATCATATTGATAATAAAAGACGAAAACTCATAAGTGGTATTAGGACAAAGATTATCTACAGAAAAAGTATAGAATATCCCTGGATCATTTTTGGCATTAACCAACATCATATATCCGTTAGCATCACCAGTAGTATGATCTACGGCTAAACTATGCCAAGTATTTGAAAAGCAATTGCTTGTTTTATTAGTAATCACATAATAGCCATCATTTGGGCAGTCTCCTGCATTATAAGGATAAGATGTATTGATACTTGCTAAAGAAGGACCTATGGATGCCCCAGCGCCAAAATTGATGACAACGGTAGGGTCACCCAAACTTCCGGTGCAAATTTGAGCTTTTGATGAAAAAGCACCGAATAGAATAAACAGAATGAAAATCAATCTTCTCATCTAATTCTTAGGGGTTTTAATAGACTTTCTAATCCATTCAACTTAATTTCATAAATGGTGGCCAACTGTTGACCTAATTTACCTGGCGGCCAACCTTTTGAAGAAAACCACTCTAAATAAGAGACAGGCAAATCACAAAGTAAGCGATCTTTATATTTACCAAAAGGCATTTTGATCTTTACCAAATCCAATAAAATACTTGAATCCATATTAATAATAAATAGTCCCTTCTAAATAAAGTACTGCTTTTCCGCTTATTTTTATCCTATCTCCGCAATCTTCAACTGTTAAATCTCCTCCTCTTTTGGAAATTTGTTGTGCATTCATTATTTTCTTATCAAAAATCTTCGACCAATAAGGTGTTAAACTAGTATGAGCAGAACCCGTTACCGGATCTTCATCTACCCCACTTTGAGGAGCAAAAAATCTGGATACGAAATCTACTTTTTCTCCAGGTGCAGAAATCATAACTCCTCTACAATTTATCTTAGCAAGATCGTTAAAATTTGGATTTGCTGAAAATACAGCATCCTGATTTTTAAAAATAAGGAGATAATCTGTCTTTCCTTTTAAACATTTCAGAATTTCCACATCAAATATGGAATAAAAAAATGAAGGACATTCTATTTCTTGCAACTCATCTGCAGGAAAATCTAAGGTAAAAATATCATATTTAAAATAAACAAATAATTTCCCACTTCTTTGGGAGTAAAATTCAAACAAATCAGCCTTCTTATCAAAAAAATATCTTAGAACAAAAGCACTTGCTAAAGTTGCATGACCACAAAGATCAACTTCAATTGTTGGGGTAAACCATCTAATTAGATAATGACTGTCCTCTTTTACTACAAAAGCAGTTTCAGCTAAGTTATTTTCCGAGGCAATTTTCTGCATTATATGATCCGACAACCAATTTTCAAGAAAACAAACCGCAGCTGGATTACCGCTAAAAACCTGATCAGTAAAGGCATCAACTTGGAATATGGATAGCTTGTTCATTTTTTTGAAGTTTTAGATCATTTATGGTTAAAAATCGAATGAAGATAATAAAGTTATGTTTTGTAATTCTATTTAGTATTTAAATCTATCACTTCTTGAGGTTAGGCAAAATTAAACTAAGCTGTTAAAATTTGTTAATTAAAATAGGAATTGAACATAAATATCATAGTTTAGCAATAGTTATTTATTTAAAATTGACTTGTATTATTTATTAATCTATCTTTGCGGGATGTTTAAAAACAAGAGCTTAGCAATTCTAAGCTTTATTCTATTTGTTACTATTGTTTTTACTGGTTGTAAAAGCAAGTTTGAGAAACTAAGATTAAGTACTGATGTTGCTAAAAAATATCAAGAGGCTATTCGTTTATACAACAAAAACGATTATTCAAAAGCTTTAATTCTTTTTGATGATTTAGTACAACGTTACAGAGGAAGAGCAGAATCTGAAGATCTTTACTACTATTTTGCTTACACAAACTATAAACTAAAAGATTTTTTAACAGCGAGATACCACTTCAAAACTTTTGCCGATACTTACCCTAATAGTTTAAAAGCAGAAGAATGTAGGTTTTTAGCTGCCTATTGTTTTTATTTAGATTCTCCTAATTTTTCATTAGATCAAGAAAATACTTATAAGGCTATAGAGGCATTACAATTTTTTATAAATCTTTATCCAAAAAGTGATAGAGTTGCCGAAGCAAGCAAATTAATTTTAGATTTAAGAGATAAGTTAGAACAAAAATCATACGCTAACGCAAAGTTATTTTTAGATATTAGCGATTATCAAGCGGCTGTAATTGCATTTAGAAACTCTACAAAAGATTTTCCAGATACTAAATATGCCGAAGAAATGGATTTCTTAACCATAAAGGCGCAATATTTGTACGCCAAAAACAGTTTAGAAACTAAGCAAGAAGATAGGTATAACGAAGCAATTGCCGAGTACACCAGATTTATAGAGAAATATCCAAAAAGTACCTATGTTAAAGAAGCTACTCAGTTAAAAGACGATGCTTTAAAAGGTATTGAAGAAACAAAGAAAATATTAGCAACTTATTCGGGAATTAAAACGGAACAAAAAAATGAGCAATAACATAACAAAACCTACTGTAGCTAACACCACGGTAACCAGAGATTTAAGACAATTTGATATTGAAACAGAAAATGTTTACGAGTCTTTAGTTGTGATTAGTAAAAGAGCGAATCAAATTGCTGCTAACATGAAAGAAGAACTTCATGGTAAATTAGCCGAATTCGCAAGTTCTAATGATAACTTGGAAGAAGTTTTTGAAAACAGAGAGCAAATTGAAATTTCTAAGCATTATGAAAGAATGCCAAAGCCTTCTTTAGTTGCAATAGACGAATTTCTTCACGGAAAGGTTTACTACAGAAATCCTTCTAAAGAACAAAAGTAATTTGTTCTATATTTTAGCATATAAAGAAGCTATTTAAATTTATAGAATAAAAATTTTAAAGATTATTTTTGAGCGAAACGAGGCATGTTTTTGAAGAGTTAGTGAAGCTTCTACCTCAAAAAAACATAACAAAGTTGCAGCCAAAAGGAATTATAAAAAAATTATTTAATGAATTTTAAATAACTTCTAAAATGCTTAAAGATAAAAATATACTTCTTGGTGTTTGCGGCAGTATTGCAAGCTACAAATCAGCAGAGCTGATTAGGTTATTTGTAAAGGCTGGTGCAAACGTTAAGGTTGTAATGACCAAAGACGCCACCTCTTTTATTACTCCTCTTACACTTTCTACCCTTTCTAAAAATCCTGTTTTTATAGATTATTACAAAACAGAGACTGGAGAATGGAACAATCATGTTGAATTAGGCATTTGGGCTGATTTTTTGATTATTGCACCCGCCACAGCTAACACTATAGCAAAAATAGCAAATGGTTTATGTGACAACTTATTAAGTGCCGTTTATTTATCAGCTAAATGCAAAGTTTATTTGGCCCCAGCCATGGATTTAGACATGTGGAAACACGTATCCACCCAAAATAACATTCAAAAATTAATTAGTTACGACAATCAAATCATTATGCCTAACGCTGGCGAATTAGCGAGCGGACTTTATGGAGAAGGTAGATTGGCCGAACCTCAAGAAATTTTTAATACTATTGTTAGTGACCTTATCAAAAGCCTTCCACTAAAGAATAAAAAAGTATTAGTTACTGCCGGCCCAACTTATGAAGCTATCGACCCGGTGAGGTTTATAGGCAATCACTCATCCGGCAAAATGGGTTTTACCATTGCCGAAGAATTGGCCAGTCAAGGTGCCCAAGTAACTTTAATTAGTGGTCCAACTTCACTGTCTGTTTCTCATCAAAGTATCAAAAAAATTGATGTAGTTTCAGCTGCTGAGATGCTTGAAGCCTGTTTACAAAAATTTGAGCATACTGATATTTGTGTCATGAGTGCTGCTGTTGCAGATTATACCCCAAAAGAAATTGCAACGCAGAAAATCAAAAAAGAAGCTTCAGATTTTTCTATCCACCTTAAAAAAACTGAAGATATTCTTTATCAATTGGGTAAAATTAAAAAACCTAATCAATTATTAATTGGCTTTGCATTAGAAACAAATAATGAAGAAGATTTTGCGATTAAAAAACTTCAAAAAAAGAATTTAGATTTTATTGTATTAAATTCATTGAATGATTTTGGCGCTGGGTTTAAAAAAGATACCAATAAAATCACCATTATTGATAAAAATTTAGTGAAAACTACGTTTAAGCTTAAAACTAAAACCGAAGTTGCTAAAGACATCTGTGCAAAAATAATTTCTAGCTTATGAAAATTCTAATTACTTTTTCACTTTTACTTCTTTCATTTTATGGCTACAGTCAAGATTTGAACGCAAGAGTACAAATTTTATCTCCACAAATACAAAGCACCAATAAAAGACCGCTAGAGGTACTAGAAACAGCTATTACTGACTTTCTTAACAACAGAAAATGGAGCGAAGCACAACTACAATCCGCAGAAAGAATAGATTGTAATTTTGTAATCACCATTAAAGAGTGGGATGGTTCAAGTAACTTTAAAGCCGAAGCGCAAATTATAAGTAGCCGACCAGTTTTTGGAAGTACTTACAACTCAACAGTATTAAGTTTAAACGATAAAAATTTTGATTTCAACTACTCTGAAGGCCAACCTTTAGATTTTGCTGATCAAAACTATATTAATAATTTAAGTTCTTTATTGGCATTTTACGCTTATATAATAGTAGGTTTAGATGCAGATACATTTTCTAAATTAGGTGGCTCAGGTTATTTTACTAAAGCTCAAAATGTTTTAAACAATGCACAAAACGCAGCCTATACTGGCTGGAAAGCTTTTGAAGGTTTAAGAAACCGATACTGGATGGTAGAAAATTTGAATAATAAAAGCTATTTACCTCTAAGAGAAATATTATATGCTTACCATAGAGAAGGATTAGATTTGATGAGTGATAATTTGAATAAAGGGCGAAAAAACATTGCAGAAGCTCTACCTGCTTTAAGTACTTTAGACAAACAAAAGCAGGGCGCAATGTTTAATCAGGTTTTCTTTTCGGCAAAAGCAGATGAAATAATCAATGTATTTAGTAAATCTGATCCTTTAGAAAGAACCAAAATATACAATATCATGGCTGATGCCGATCCGGCAAATGCTACAAAATATGAGGCGCTTAAAAACACAAAATAATCATTCCTAAAGTCAAAAGAAAAGAATTGTTATGCTAAGCAGATTGCTGATAAAAAACTACGCCTTAATTGATAATCTAGACATTGCTTTTGATAAAGATTTAAATGTGATTACAGGAGAAACCGGCGCTGGAAAATCTATTGTTTTGGGTGCTTTGGGTCTAATTTTAGGTCAGAGAGCCGAAGGTAAGTACTTCTTTAATCAGCAAAAGAAATGTATTGTTGAAGGTTTTTTTAATATCCAATCTTATACTTTAAAAGACTTTTTTAGCACACATGATTTAGATTATGATAATGAGACGGTTTTAAGAAGAGAAATTAGTTTAGATGGCAAATCAAGAGCTTTTATTAATGATACACCCGTAACACTTTCTATCCTTAAATCACTAGGTGAGAAACTTATAGATGTGCATTCACAACACGCCACATTAGAAATTAACAATGCCGATTTTCAGCTTTTGGTGGTTGATGTGATGGCACAGCATGAAGATTTATTGGCTGGCTATCAATTACAATTTCAAGCTTTTAGAAAGCATCAGCGAAAGCTAAAAACATTACATGAAGAATTAGATAAGGCTAAAGCCGATCAGGATTACTTTCAGTTTTTATTTGATGAATTAGAAACCGCAAATATTATTGCGGATGAGCAAGAGCTTTTAGAAAATGAGCTGAATAGCTTAACCCATGCCGAGGAAATTAAAAAGAACTTGCTTTCTTCAAATTATTTAATCTCTAACAGTGAAGATGCCGCTTTAATTAAATTAAAAGAGGCGCTCAATCAGCTTCAATCTTTAGAAAAATTTAATCCTTCTATTGCTATATTTTCTGAGAGATTAAAAAGCAGCATCATAGAAATTAAAGATATTGCTGATGAGTTAGACGATTTAGAACAATCTACCTCCTTTAATGAGTTGAGGGCAAATGAAATTAACGATCGTTTAAGTTTGCTGTTTGCCCTGCAGAAGAAGCATCGTGTAAACAATAATGAAGAATTGCTGGCTCTTCAGAATGATTTATCTGAAAAGTTAAATAAAATTTTGTTTGCCGATGATGATATTCAGAAACTCGAGATTGAATTAGAAAAAATCAATACTGCATTACAAACAAAGGCTCAAAAAATAAGCTCTAACAGATTAAAAGTAATTCCTGCTATAGAAAAACATATTATCAATACTTTAGCACAAGTTGGGATGAACAATGCGCAACTTAAAATTCAGCATGAGGTTTCTACAACCCATCAATTTGACCAAAATGGAATAGATCAAATTAAATTTTTATTTAATGCCAATAAAGGTCATCAACTAAACGAATTAAATAAAGTAGCCTCAGGTGGTGAACTATCTAGATTAATGTTGAGTATAAAATCTTTAATCGCTAAAAAAACAGCTTTACCCACCATTATTTTTGATGAGATTGATACGGGAGTTTCTGGTGAAGTTGCGGGCAGAGTAGGAAATATTATGCAGCAATTAGCACAAGATATGCAAGTAATTACCATTACGCATTTACCACAGATGGCTAGTAAAGGTAATTCGCACTATTTTGTACATAAAGAAATTAAAGATGATTTTACCTTTACTCAAATTAAAAAGTTGAATACAGAGGAAAGAATAGTAGAAATAGCAAAAATGTTAAGCGGAGAAAATCCAAAAGAATCAGCCTTACAAAACGCCAAAGAGCTTTTAGAAAATTAATGCTAATAAAATCTAAAATTTTATAACCTTTACAAATAAATATCAATGTTATCCCATATCAACAAATGATAACCGATAACTAACAAAGAATACTGATAACAGATAAAAAATGGCTTATAACTTATTAAAAGGAAAACGCGGCATCATTTCAGGTGCATTAGATGAAAACTCTATAGCTTGGAAAGTAGCAGAAAAAGCACATGAAGAAGGTGCAATATTTGTTTTAACCAATGCGCCTATCGCCATGCGAATGGGAGAAATTAATGGTTTAGCAGAAAAAACAGGATCTCAAATCATCCCTGCTGATGCTACCAGCGTGGAAGATTTAACCAATTTATTCACTCAATCTCAAGAGATTTTAGGTGGTAAAATAGATTTCGTTTTGCATTCTATTGGAATGAGTGTGAACATCAGAAAGAAAGTGCCTTATCCTGAGTTAAATTATGATTACTTCTCAAAAGGTATTGATGTATCGGCCATGTCTTTACATAAAATGTTAGCAGTAGCTAAAAAACTAGATGCCATTAATGAATGGGGAAGCGTGGTTGCCTTAACTTATATGGCCGCACAACGCACCTACCCTTTCTATACCGATATGGCTGATATTAAAGCGATGTTAGAGTCTATTGCTCGTAGTTTTGGTTATCACTATGGTTTAGATAAAAAGGTTAGAATTAACACTGTTTCTCAATCTCCTACTCGTACAACAGCGGGTTCTGGAATTAAAGGCTTCGATAATTTCTTTGATTTTGCTGATAAAATTGCTCCTTTAGGTAACGCTGATGCGCAATCTTGTGCTGATTATTGCATTACTTTATTCTCAGATTTAACCCGTATGGTAACCATGCAAAATCTTTTCCATGATGGTGGATATTCTTCTACCGGGGTGAGTATGGATGTAATGGACAAAATTGGCGGCGGAGACCAGTAAGCTTGACCGCCTTATTAAAATTAAAAAGAGCCCTTAATTGGGCTTTTTTTATTTAATCTTTTTAAAAAAAAAGTAAATTTCTCTTTTTAGATAATAATACAAATTGCTGTTCACCAAAAAATTTAACTATAGATTTTTCTTTATAATCAGTTTAAATTTAAAGAAAACAGCAATTTTAATTCAAGCTTATCTTATTGCTTAAGATCACTAAAACTTGATTAATATTTTTTTAAACTAATAAATTAGTTGTAAACTTGGGTATGTTTAAATACTTACTCATTTTATTCTTTTCTTCATACGTTGTTGAAACCTCTGGTCAAGAAAATTTCACTATTAGTGGTATTGTAAAAGATAAACAGGGAGAAACTTTACCTGGAGCAGGAATTTTTGTAAGCGGCTATAAAAGCGCAACAGTTAGTAATAATAATGGCGAGTTTAGTTTGAAATTATACCCCGGAAATTATGAATTATTGGTAAAAATGGTAGGTTTTAAATCTGGTATATTTCAGGTTATTGTTTCTGATAAAAATATAGGATTAAACATTAGTTTAACAGAAAACACCATTCAACTTAATGAGGTTGTAGTAAAACCAGATTTAAATAGAGAAAACAACTTAAAAACCTTTACCGATTATTTTATTGGAAGTACACCAAATGCCGCACTTTGCAAAATCATCAATCCAGATGTTCTCTTTCTAAATTACGACCAACAAAGTAAAACTTTAACCGCTAGTTGTGATGATTTTTTAATCATTGAAAACAAGGCTTTAGGCTACAAAATCAAATATTTAATTAAAGAGTTTGAATATAATTTTGCTAACCGAATTATCTTTTACCAAGGCTCACCTTATTATGAAGATTTACCTGCCACGAAGAGCAAGAAAAAAAAATGGGATAAAAAACGTGTAGAAGCATTCAATGGTTCTCCTCAACATTTTTTTCGATCATTATATCAAGGAAATAGCAGTAAAGACGGGTTTTTAATACATAAATTAATTAAACAAGAAAATTCACAACGTCCATCTGATAGTTTGATTAAAGCTAATATTAAGCGCTTCAGTCCAATTTCAGGTAATAAAACCTTCTCAATTGGGATAATTAATGACTCCTTAAACTATTGGTTGTCTAAAAATAAAATGGTTAAAACCATTTCAACTTTAAACACTGCTATAGTTAACCCTGATACTTTAGTGAAAATTATTGATCAAAACATCAAAAAAATAGATTTTACGGATATACTGTATGTAGTTTATAAAAATGAAAAGGAACATCCAATCTATGAAAGCCTTATCAACCAATCCATCTCAAGGCCTTTAAATATGCCTAATTATCAAATAAGTTTAATTAATTTAACCATAAGGCCAGTTTATTTTTATAAAAATGGAGCTGTTTACAATCCTAAATCAATGCTTTATGAAGGCTATTGGTCCTGGGAAAAAGTTGCAGACAGCGTACCAATGGATTACATCCCCGATAAATTGCAAGCACAATAAAAAATATTTTATAGTTTTAAAACGATAAAGCCTCTACTAAAATAAGCAGAGGCTTTATCGCTTCTATTAATTTATCACAACATAAACGCTAATTACTATTCTTCAGAAGGAATCATTATAATTTTAACACTTAAAGCCCCTGGGTTTTTTATTACTTGGTTAAAATCTGAACTTTGAACTTCCAATACCACTTTGCTGTTAGAAGCCGAATAGCTATAAGCTAATCCATTATAAGTTTGTGGTACAGAGATGAAGTTATTTCCATTATCATAAGACACATAAACCAAAAGCCCATCATAAGTATTCAAATAACTATCCCCTTGCAAAAAACTTAGAGAGGCGGAATAAGTAAATCCCCCATCTGTAGTTGTCCAGCTACTCGCATTTACACTATAAAAAATTGTTTTGTTGGGTACTGTATAATATTGTTCGGTTACTTTGCGGCAGGAGGATACTCCTAGTATCAACAGTCCTGCGAATAAAATCATCAGCTTCTTCATATTCTATGTTCTTTATTTAAAGACGACAGCCTTTCCCCTTTGGTTGCATCTTAAACAAAAAAAGCACCGCAAATATTGCGATGCTTTTACTTTTATAAGAACGGCTTCAAATTTTATTCTCCGCCTTCTTTTTCTTCTTCTTCTTTTTTCTTTTTCTTTTTAGAAGTTTTACCAATAATTTTGATCTCTTTCTTTTCTTTATCAAAATCTACTTCCATGGTATCTCCTTCAACCAATTCTCCTTTAAGAATTTCTTCGGCAATTGGATCTTCCAAAAATTTCTGAATTGCTCGTTTTAATGGTCGGGCTCCAAAATTAGGATCAAATCCTTTATCGGCAATGTATTCTTTTGCTTCTTCGGTCAATTTAATCTCATAGCCCAAAGCATGTACCCTTCCAAATAAAGCTTTCAACTCGATATCAATAATTCTAAATATTTCGGCTTTCTCTAAAGAGTTAAACACAATCACATCATCTACTCTATTTAAGAATTCTGGTGCAAAGGCTTTTTTCAAAGCGCTTTCTATCACAGCTCTACTATGAGTATCAGCTTGTGAAGCTTTAGCGGCTGTAGTAAAACCAACACCTTGTCCAAAATCTTTTAACTGGCGGGCTCCAATATTAGAAGTCATAATCACTATCGTGTTTCTGAAATCTACTTTTCTACCTAAAGAATCAGTTAATTGACCTTCATCTAATACTTGTAAAAGAATATTAAATACATCTGGGTGGGCTTTTTCAATCTCATCTAATAAGATAACAGAATAAGGTTTTCTTCTTACCTTTTCAGTAAGCTGTCCGCCTTCTTCATAACCAACATATCCAGGAGGCGCTCCTACTAATCTAGAAACTGCAAATTTCTCCATGTATTCACTCATATCAATTTGAATGAGTGAATCATCAGAATCAAACATGAAACGGGCTAATTCTTTAGCTAATTCTGTTTTACCCACGCCTGTAGGTCCTAAGAATATGAATGAACCTATTGGCTTTTTAGGATCTTTTAATCCAGCTCTGGTTCTTTGTATGGCTTTTGTTAATTTCTTAATTGCATCATCCTGACCAATTATTTTTTCGTTGATTTTCTCAAACATGCCTAATAACTTTTGGCTGTCTGCCTGACCAACTCTTTGAACTGGGATGCCCGTCATCATAGAAACTACTTCGGCAACATTATCTTCAGATACAATATATCTTTTAGTTTTGGTTTCAGCTTCCCATTCGGTTTTAGCTTTATCCAATTCTTCTAAAAGATTTTTCTCCGTATCTCTTAATTTGGCTGCCTCCTCATATTTCTGACTTCTAACAACTTTGTTTTTCTCTACCTTAATTTGTTCTATCTTTTGCTCTATATCAATGATATTTTGCGGGACATGAATATTGGTTAAGTGAACACGAGAACCTGCTTCATCTAAAGCGTCAATAGCTTTATCTGGCAAGAAACGATCTGT
This sequence comes from Pelobium sp., assembly GCA_044373805.1. GTDB lineage: Bacteria > Bacteroidota > Bacteroidia > Sphingobacteriales > Sphingobacteriaceae > Pseudopedobacter. Next base: position 1,076 of record JBILPO010000007.1, on the reverse strand, counting down.
TATATATCTTGAAGTTAAACTAACGCAGGCGTTAATAGCTTCGTCTGTATAAGTTACGCCATGATGCTCTTCGTATTTATCTTTAATTCTATTTAAGATCTCAATAGTTTCTGTCGGTGTAGCCGGCTCAATCATTACCTTTTGGAAACGACGATCTAAAGCTCCATCCTTCTCAATATATTGACGGTATTCATCTAAAGTAGTAGCACCAATACATTGAATTTCGCCCCTAGCCAAAGCTGGTTTAAACATATTAGAGGCATCTAGTGAACCTGAAGCTCCACCTGCACCAACTATAGTGTGAATCTCATCAATAAATAAGATTACATCAGGAGATTTTTCTAATTCATTCATTACTGCTTTCATTCGCTCTTCAAACTGCCCGCGGTATTTGGTACCGGCAACTAAAGAAGCTAAATCTAGCGTAACTACTCTTTTATTAAATAAAACTCTAGATACTTTACGTTGTACAATTCTTAAGGCTAAACCTTCTGCAATGGCTGATTTACCTACGCCAGGCTCACCTATTAAAATCGGGTTATTCTTTTTACGTCGAGATAAAATTTGAGAAACTCTTTCAATTTCTTTCTCGCGACCAACAATTGGATCTAATTTTCCATCCTCGGCCATACGTGTTAAATCTCTTCCGAAATTGTCTAAAACAGGAGTTTTAGATTTAATATCGGAAACTTTTTTGGGAGTAGTAAAAGAATCCTCGTCTTTAAACTCTTCCTCACCACCAGCGGCTGAACCGGTTGGATCGTCTCTAAAACCTTCTCTATTATTTTCCACTTCAGATTTAAATATCTCGTAGTTTAAATTAAATTGTGCAAGTATTTGTGAAGCAATGTTATCTTCTTCTCGTAAGATAGATAGTAATAAATGTTCAGTTCCTATTACATCGCTTTTAAAAATCTTAGCCTCTAAATAGGTAATCTTTAAAACTTTTTCTGCTTGTTTAGTTAAAGGAATATTTCCTAGATTAACTGTAGTTCCCGAATTACCTCTAACAGCATCCTCAACTGATCTTCTCAATTTTGCCGTATCAACTCCTAAAGACTTTAAAATCTTTATAG
>JBILPO010000156.1:0-5224 GCA_044373805.1 Pelobium sp. | reverse complement strand
AAAATAACTTGCGGCAGTTTTAAACTCCCCTTCCATCATCGCTTTTTGCCCCAAACGCTCAAATGGAGTTTGAGCTAATGCCGTACCAGATGAAATAATACCAAAAAAAACTAATAAAATATACTTATTCATTTTATAAAATAGAAAAACCCTTAATTCAAATTTAATATTCAGCTACAATAACGGAACTATTTTACTATTATTTCCTAAAAAAACTGACTTTATTTCATACACCATCCAAATACTTTGCAAATTAAATCTAAAAAGCAGAGTTTATAAGCTTAAAATAGAATTGGCATAACTGTTGCAAAATTGTTTATGTATACACAATACGCAGTTTTAACAGTTGTTTTCTGTCAATTTGGCGTTCAATCATCAAAATTATATATGAGCAAATTCGATAATTTCGACTTTAACCACGCATTACCATTAATTAATGAAGATACAGAATTCTTTCCTCTGATGTCACAAGAAGATGAGGAGGAAATGAACAATGAGCAAACTCCAGAGATTTTATCTATTCTACCTTTAAGAAATACCGTCCTTTTTCCGGGAGTAGTTATACCTATTACCGTTGGCAGAGATAAATCTATCAAACTTATAAAAGACGCTTATAAAGGAAAAAAAATTATTGGGGTAGTTGCGCAGAAAGATGTAAGTATTGAAGACCCAACTTTTAGCGACTTAAATACAGTAGGTACAGTTGCCATTATTGTAAAAATGCTTCAAATGCCTGATGGAAATACCACTGTAATTATTCAAGGTAAAAACAGATTTCAGTTGATAGATGAAGTTCAATCTGAGCCTTATCTTAAGGCTTCTGTTCAAAAATTTGAAGAAATTAGACCGAAGGTTGATAAAGAATTTAAAGCTATGGTAGCTTCTGTAAAGGAGTTAGCTATGCAAATTATTCAGTTTTCTCCAAATATTCCTTCTGAAGCTGCCATCGCGATAAAAAACATAGAAAGTATTCCATTCTTAATCAACTTTATATCTTCTAACATGAATGCCTCTGTTGCTGACAAGCAACTGATGTTGGAAGTAGCTAATTTAAGAGACCGAGCTACCATGGTTTTAGAACATTTGAGCACTGAGTTGCAAATGCTAGAACTTAAAAACCAAATTCAAAGCAGGGTAAAAGTAGATTTAGATAAGCAGCAAAGAGATTATTTTTTAAATCAGCAATTAAAAACCATTCAGGAAGAGTTAGGTGGAAACTCTCCAGACATGGAAATTGAAGATTTAAGATTAAAAGGAAAGAAAAAACAATGGAGTAAAGAAACTGCCACTCATTTTAACAAAGAACTAGATAAATTAATGAGAATGAATCCGGCTGCAGCCGATTATTCTTTACAAATTAATTATTTAGAAGTTCTGTTGGATTTACCATGGTCTCATTTTACAAAAGATAATTTTGATTTAAAAAGAGCCGAGAAAATTTTAGATAAAGACCATTATGGCTTAGATAAAGTTAAAAAGCGTATCATAGAATATTTGGCTGTTTTAAAGTTAAAACACAATATGAAAGCGCCAATTCTTTGCTTAGTAGGCCCTCCGGGAGTTGGAAAAACCTCTTTAGGTAAATCTATAGCTAAAGCTTTGGGTAGAAAATACGTAAGAATGGCTTTAGGTGGCATTAGAGATGAAGCCGAAATTCGTGGTCACCGTAAAACTTATATTGGTGCCATGCCAGGTAGAATTATTCAATCTATCAAAAAAGCTGGCTCTTCTAATCCGGTTTTTGTGTTAGATGAAATTGATAAAGTTGGAAACGATTTTAGAGGTGATCCATCATCAGCTTTGCTAGAAGTTTTAGATCCTGAACAGAATAGTGCTTTCGCAGATCATTTCCTAGAATTAGATTACGATCTTTCTAATGTGATGTTTATTGCGACAGCAAATTCATTAAGTAGTATTCAACCTGCTTTACTAGACAGGATGGAAATTATTGAAGTGAATGGTTACACCATTGAAGAAAAAATAGAGATTTCTAAAAAACATTTAATTCCAAAACAAAGAGAACAACACGGCTTAAAAACCAAAGACATTAATTTAAAATCTACCATTGTAGAAAAAATTATTGAAGATTATACTCGTGAATCTGGTGTGCGTGGTTTAGAAAAAGCAATTGGATCTGTGGTGCGTGGTGCCGCTACTAAAATTGCGATGGAGGAAACCTATAATCCTACTTTCTCTTATGAGGATATTAAGAAAACTTTAGGCCCAGCTTACTACGATAAAGATATTTATGAAAATAACGAAGTTGCCGGTGTGGTAACAGGTTTAGCCTGGACACAAGTTGGTGGCGATATCCTTTTTATAGAAAGTAGCTTAAGCCCAGGAAAAGGAAAAATGACCTTGACTGGTAATTTAGGCGATGTGATGAAAGAATCGGCAGTAATTGCGATGGCTTTTATCAGAGCACATGCTGATGATTTAGGCATTGACCACCGAGTTTTTGACCAATGGGATCTACATATTCACGTTCCGGCGGGTGCTACTCCAAAAGATGGCCCATCGGCTGGAATAACCATGTTAACGGCTTTAACATCAGTATTTACCCAAAGACAAGTGAAAAACCATTTAGCCATGACAGGCGAAATTACCCTTAGAGGGAAAGTTTTACCGGTGGGTGGTATTAAAGAAAAAATTCTTGCGGCTAAAAGGGCTAATATTAAAGATGTGATTTTATCAAAATCTAATGAGAAAGATATTTTAGAGATTAAAGCAGATTATATCAAAGACATGAATTTTCATTACGTAACTGATATGCTGAGTGTTGTAAAACTTGCTTTACTTGATAAAAAAGTCAAAAACGCCTTAAATATTGTTTACAAAGAAGAGCCAGCTAAACAAATCGCTTAAAGCATTTGTAGATTTTTATAGTAATTTTAAGAGCCGGAAAATACTTTCGGCTTTTTTTATGAAAAAACACTTAAAATTTGTCTTTGCAATTATTTTCGGCATTATTGGTTTAAAAGGTTTTGCTCAACAAAAAAACTATAAAAGTGAAATTGGATTTAACAGTGAAAATGATTCTTTTTTAGCCACCGGCCAGGATAGATATTACACCAATGGTTTGTTTGTTAATTTTAGAAGTGCTTTAGAAGTAGATACTTTAAAATTCAGAAAAAAGATTTTAAGCATCGATTTTGGACAACAATTATTTAATGCCCAAACCGGGGCTGTACCCAATATCACCTTTGTTGACCGCCCTTTTGCCGCTTATTTATATGCTGGTGCATCTATGCAATATTTTGACGAAAATGAAAATAGCGCCAAATTAAGTGTGCAAATTGGTACCATAGGACCAAGAGCTTTAGGAAGGCAAACACAAGAAATTATTCACGAAACATTTGGTTTTTACGATGTAAATGGATGGCAATTTCAGGTGAATAACGAAATTGGAATTAATGTAAAGCTTAATTCTCACACATTACTTTATCGTTCTAAAAACAAAAAAACCGATTTTTCCATGCCTTTAGAAGCTAGAATTGGAAACACGTTTTCTGGTTTAAAATATGGGGTATTGTTTAGAACTGGTAATATCAATCCGCTTTATCATTCTGTGGCTACGCAAAGTAATGTGAGTGCTCATATAGAAAACGGAGTGAATAAGAATGAATTTTATTTCTTCTTGAAACCATCTTTAGATGTTGTTTTATATGATGCAACTATAAAAGGAGGATTATTTAATGAAGATAAAGGTCCGCTGACATTTAAAACCAAACCTTTGGTATTTTCCCAACAAGTAGGTTTAGCTTACGCCTCGCAAAGATGGACTTTTGATTTTTCGGCAGTTTTTAAAACTAAAGAACTTAAAGAAATGAAGCAATCCAACCAATATGGATCGTTAAATGCTTATTATAGGTTTTAAAAAGAATCCAATCCACCACTCCTATTCATTTTCTTTAAGGATTTAATTCTTTTATCGTCTAATCTTTTCTTTACCGAAGAATAAGTAGGTTTTGATGGTTTCCTCTTTTTCTCTTCTTTAAGGCTTTCGCCGATGAGCTTGATGGTTTTTTTGATGGCAATTTCTTTATTTCTTAATTGCGTACGTTCTTCTTCGGCCACCACATGGAAAATTTCATCGTTTGAAATTCTATTGGCTAAACGTAAAGCTATTTTACTTTTCTCTTCTTCAGTAAAAAGTGAGGAAGCGTTAAAATTCCAAAGCAATTCTACTTTAGTGCTTACTTTGTTTACATTTTGGCCTCCCTTTCCGCCGCTTCTAGAAGTTCTAAAAGAGAACTCTTTTTCTAACTCTTCCCTATTAACTTTCATATGATGATATTCTTTTATCTAAAACCAAAACGGTTATGATGATGACAAACAGCATGGATTTTTAAATGTTTCATAAATAACGCTAAATTAGCCATCCAATGCGTAAAAATACGATCTTCTTTTTGTTTGCCATTTTTTTGTTTCTTGCAAAAACCAGCTTTGCTCAAACTGGTGGAAAAGGAGTTTTTAGGTTTTTAAACTTACCAAATGCTTCAAAAACAGCTGCTTTAGGGAATGCTTTTCCGGTAAGTAATCAACCAGATTTTACGCAAGCTTTTCAAAACCCTTCTTTAATTAATGCTGATGCTGCAGGCGTTTTAGCTTTAAACTACAGTAATTATATTTCTGATATCAACTTTGGATCTATCCAATATGGTTTGAAATTAAAAAACACAGGCTTAATTTCAACCGGCTTGATGTTTATCAACTATGGTGATTTTGACGAAACTGATGCCAGTGGAAACACAACTGGCAACACTTTTTCTGCAGGAGATTATCTTTTAAATATCGGCTATTCCAAAAACTGGAAACAAAGAGTTTTTTATGGCGCCAACGCTAAAATTATTTATGGTTCTTATGATATTTACCGGTCTTTTGCTGTAGCCACAGATTTGGCTATCACTTATAAAGATTCGGCAAATAATTTAGCTACTGGAATTGTTTTTAAAAACATAGGTTATCAACTCAAACCTTTTGATCAAAAAAGAGAAAGTTTACCATTTGAGATTGCACTCTCCTTTTCTCAGAAACTAAAATACGCTCCGTTTAGGTATCATATCAGCTATACTAATTTACAAAACTTTAACCTTAGCTATCAAGATCCAAATAAAGCGGATGAAGAATTAGATTTACTCACCGGAGAACCCATCAATGATAAAGTGAGTTTTGCTAATCGCTTTTCCAGACATTTTATTTTTGGTGCCGAATTATTGTTATC
>JBILPO010000155.1:0-5258 GCA_044373805.1 Pelobium sp. | reverse complement strand
AAAGTCGGTTATAAAAGCAATTTTACTATCATAATCTTTATCAATCACGAAATTAATAGCAGGATTTAGCAATTGCTGATGATTTGTATCTATAATGGTTTCTTTAAAAATTTTATCAGTTAGTTGATAATGCCCAACTCCTAATAGGGAAATAAAAAGGCCTAAACAAACAATAAAAATACCTAGTCCAATTTTTTGGATAGTTTTCATAATGGGTATACTATTATTGATGGCTACCATGCTAAAAATTTCTTTTTAGGGGCTTTCGCCTGATGCTTATCAAATTGATTATTAAAGCTTTTTACAATATCGTGATGATGATTTCTACTAAACTCGGGATCAAAAAAGCCTTTATTTAGGTTTGAAATGCAATAAGATATGGGCTGCTGATTCCTAATCCAATCATCAGCTATGGTTTGCCTAAACCGGATGCCAAAGAAATTAAATCCTCTTAATAAGCCATCAGATTTTGAAAAATTAGCTCTCACACAAATTTTTCCGTTTTGATTTTCCCAATAAAAAGAGTCTTCATCCTCGCTAGGAGCTTTAAACATCAAACCATAAGTTTGATATTCTATGTCCAAAAATTTTGCAGAGTTAAACCAAATTCCTCTATTGTAAATGGTTTTTTTGCTACAAATGGTTTGCGCCAAGGTTTTTCCTTGCATTTTAGCGGTGTACCATAATTGCTCTACAGCGGGATGTTTTTCTTTTGGATTGATAAATTGCGCACAATCTCCTAAAGCATAAACATCTGGCATATTAGTTTCTAAATATTCATTCACTAAAACACCTCTTTCAATATTTAAATCTGTGTTTTTTAGAAAATCTATATTTGGACTTACGCCAGCAGTTAGACCCACAAACTGACAAGGGATTTCTTTGCCTTCTTTAGTAATTACGGCTCTAGCTCTTCCATTTTCATCCGGAAGAATTTCTTGCAATTCTGTTTCTGTAATTAAATTAATTTGATGTTCTTTAATATGTCTCCCAACCAAAATGGCTTCCTCTTTGGGTAAAATATTACTCCAGTATTCCTTTTCTCTAATCAAAAAGTTTACCTTGATATTTCGGCTATTTAGCATTTCTGCCATTTCTATCCCAATTAAACCGCCCCCAACAATTACTGCTTCTTTAATGTCTTTGGTGTTTTCTTCCATCAACTCTAAATCTTGCTTGCTGTACAAGCCTTGCACACCTTTTAAATCTTGCCCCAGCCATCCCAATTTATTAGGTTTAGAGCCCGTAGCAATCACTAATTTATCATAATGAATTTGCTCTTGTGTAGCAGTTAATAAGATTTTACTTTCAAAGTCTATTTTTTCTACAAAGGCATTTTTAAGGTCTATTCTGTTTTTCGCCCAAAACCAATCTTCGTAAGGTTTGGTATGCTCATACTTCATATGTCCCATGTAGATGTACATGAGGGCGGTTCTTGAAAAAAAATGATCAGATTCTGAAGAGATCACCAAAATCTCGTGATCGCTCATTTTTCTAATGTATCTGGCGGTTGTAATGCCAGCGACGCCGTTACCTATAATAACAATTTTCATGTAATTTCTATAGTTTTCTGTTTTTTAAAGAGAGCCTTATAAATTATTTCCCATTTAAATTCCAGTTGTACTCAAGGTAATCAATTTTGGTATTGCTATTTACTTTGGTAGAAGAATATTTATTAATGAAGTTGATTACACTTCCTTCTGCCTTATCAAAATCTGCTTTGTACCAGTTAAATAGCATAGAAATAGAAGATTTTGCTGTAGAGATTTTATTAAAAGTTGGGTTGCTTAATGCAGCTTTGGTATTTTGTGTTAGCAAAGCTTGAACGTTATCTGCTGTATAGGCTTTGTTAATTAAAGATGGACAAGAAACTGCCGCACAATTTACGGCAAAGTGTATTCTGGCATCAAATAAATCATTTCCCAATAAAATTTTCTTTTCTATCTGGTTTAAGGTTAATGTTTTACCGTCAAATTTATAAGAAAGTGTTTGATCCCAAACTTTACCATTAGCAATTTTTAAAATAGAAGTGGTTGGGTAATTGGTTATAATTTGATCTAAAGTGAGTGCATTATAAGCGTTTATCCAATAAGCCAGTTTTTCATTTTTTGATAAACTGCTTGGGTTTATTTTAGTTAGCGCTATGATGTAAGCTTTTAAGTCGCTCTTATCTTTTACTAAACCAGTATAATTTACGTTTCCATTAGCTGATACATAAGATTGTAGTAATTTATTGAAAGAACTATGGTTTACAATTGTCGGTTTATTCTCTTCGGCAACTTTAAGGTTCACATCAACTTTATAAGATGCATTTTTTGTTTCAATTGAAGCTTTAGTTGCACCCTTAGAATAACCTACAGAAAGTGCAATAAATAAAACGGATAATAATATATGATAGTTGATTTTCATGATGTTTAATTTTAAAATATTAGCTCCAACTTCACTACGTTTCAATACAACTTAAAGTTTTATTAATATCAAGTGAATAACTATTTAATCATTAACAATGTAAACTCATAAATAGAGAAAATGGTTTAGCTTTTAAATAAAAAACTCTCCGGCTAATTAGGGGAGAGTTTAATTTTTATATTCGTCTGATGTCAGCTCCTAAAGCTTTCAGTCTGGTGTCTATATCCTGATAACCTCTTTCTATTTGTTCTATATTGTGAATGATACTTCTCCCTGATGCGGATAAAGCGGCAATCAACAGAGAAACTCCTGCTCTAATATCAGGTGAAGTCATTTCTATTCCTTTTAACTGATATTTTTTATCTAAACCTATTATTGTGGCTCGGTGCGGATCACATAAAATAATTTGAGCGCCCATATCAATCAATTTATCTACAAAGAACAACCGGCTTTCAAACATTTTTTGATGAATTAAAACAGATCCTTTTGCTTGTGTAGCCACAACTAAAACAATAGAAAGTAAATCTGGCGTGAAACCTGGCCAAGGCGCATCAGCAACGGTTAAAATTGAACCATCAATAAAGGTGTCAATTTCATAGCTTTTTTGAGCCGGAATATAAATATCATCACCACGTAATTCTAACTGAATTCCTAAACGGCGAAAAACGTTAGGAATCATTCCTAATTCATTATAACAAACATCTTTAATGGTGATTTCAGATTCTGTCATGGCTGCTAAACCAATAAAAGAACCAATTTCAATCATATCTGGTAACAAGCGATGTTCTGTGCCGCCTAAGCTATCAACACCTTCTATGGTTAATAAATTAGAGCCAATGCCAGAAATTTTAGCGCCCATTCTATTCAGCATTTTACAAAGCTGTTGAAGATAAGGTTCGCAAGCAGCGTTATAAATGGTGGTTGTTCCTTTAGCTAAAACAGCAGCCATCACAATATTTGCTGTCCCGGTTACAGAAGCTTCATCTAAAAGAATAAAAGTTCCTTTTAACTGTGTGGCATCTACATTAAAAAAGCCAGTTTCGGCATTATAATTAAACTTAGCGCCTAATTTCTCGAAACCCAAAAAATGAGTATCTAATCGTCTTCTTCCAATTTTATCGCCACCTGGTTTAGGGATAGCGGCTTTTCCAAAACGAGCTAAAAGAGGACCTACAATCATAATAGAGCCTCTTAAACTTCCGCCTTTAGCCTTAAAAGTTTGAGATTGAAAAAATTCTAGGTTGATATTTGCAGCCTTAAATTCATAAGTATCTTTAGACAGGCGGTTAACTTCAACACCTAAATCACCTAATAATTCAATCAGTTTATTTACGTCCTTAATATCTGGAATATTACTAATTGTTATCTTTTCTTCGGTCAGTAAAACTGCCGAAAGTATTTGTAAAGCTTCATTTTTTGCTCCCTGAGGGGTTATTTCACCTTTTAAAGGTTTTCCTCCGCGAATCTCAAATGCATTCATGTTTATGAGTCAGTTTGATTTGTTTATTTGTTAATTGGACAATAAAATAGGGGTCAGAAAATTAATTAGGTCTTCTTCCGCCACCGCCACCGCTTCCTCCATTATTGGAGTAACTTCTTTGACGGCCACCACCACCTCCACCACCTTTATTATTGGTGTTGCTTTGCTGTCTGCCACCGCTACCACCACTACGTGGATTACTTTTTTGAGATCTGCCTGCGTTGGCAGAAACAGGAGGTTTAATTTCTACTTTATTCAAAACCACTTCAGAAAGATCAAGCTCTCCGCCAGAAAGCTCACGTAAATCACCAATAATTTGCTCATCGGCAACATGATCCTTATTCCAAACTACATAAGCCATTTTCATGAAATTTGCTATAGAATTCACCATGTATTGCTTTTTTTCTGGATCAATAATTTCCTTGGCTCGCTTAATCATCATTTCTACCGTACGGCCATAATGTTTAAACCTAATTCTCTTTTGAGGATAATCTAAAACTTTTGGTCTAAAATTGATTTCTTCTTGAGTAGGAGATGGGTAAGGAGAATCTACATCTATTTGAAACTTAGATATAATTTGCAAGTGGTCCCATAATTTATGTTTAAAATCTGGCACATCTCTTAAATGCGGATTTAAAAAGCCCATCATATCTATTACTACCTGAGCATAGCGATTACGCTCTTCTTTGGTAGGTAAAGCCACAATATATTCCACCATATTTTGAACATTTCGGCCATATTCGGCTAAAATGAGCTTTTCTCTGGAAGTGTTGTAATCAAAAGTTGGTTCTGTTATATTAATCATTTTTGAAATTTTAAAGCTTTTTTGGAAAGCCTATAAACCGATTTTAAAAACGGAATTTGTGGTAAAAATAAACAAACCCCGCTGGTTTTGGTGATATATCTTAATTTTATTTCATGTAAAGCAAAGCTTATACTAGTTTTTAAAGCAAGTCCTGCTTTACACTTATACGGTTAAAACATTAGTTATAATCCGGTAATCCTGCCCGTTCCTTTAAAGCTGGTATTTCAATTAGGTTTATTTAACCTTTTTCTTGCTTGTTTATAAAGGTAATATATATAGCTATAAAAGCAAATTATCAGTTTCTATTTCAGTTAATTTTCTAAAATCCTCAGTTTCGCAAACTTCAGTAACAACTGCTTTTGTCCAATTTCTTTAAAAAATATGGTGGCTTTAATATCTGGTTTGTTTCCCTCTAAGCTAATTACTTTACCAAATCCAAAGCGTTCATGCTCTACATCTTGCCCAACTTGTAATTTTGAGGTATCGCTAGGTGCAAAACCCGCTGAGGGTACGTGAGCCTTTGCTAAAAGTGAAGTTGTTTTAATAGGATTGCTTGTTGCCACT
>JBILPO010000154.1:0-5277 GCA_044373805.1 Pelobium sp. | reverse complement strand
ACAAAAAAAGCAAATTTATGCGTGGTTAGTTGAGGCCAGAGAATTAGCCATGGATGCAGAGTCGTCAGAGAAGAAACACGCATGGTTTGGTAAATATAAAGGAAGGATTAATAATTATTTGTCTGCTGCTGGCATAGATCTAAACAAGGCAGGGAATGACTGGGCTGATAGAATTAAAGCCGAAAAAACTCAATAGCTTTTTTTTCAAAGATAATATACTATAAAATCTTGTTAATATTTTATATACTAAAGTCTATATTTATTTTTTATATTTGAATATCACATTCATATATGTGACGATTAAACCAAAATAAGCTTTTTCACAATTATAAAAATCAGATATTTTAAATCATTGACTTTAGAGTTGTGATGTCTTATTTTTTTAATTCAAAATTAATATTAGACCAATTATAAAATTCAATTCTAAATAAAACCGAATAATTACATGGAAACACAATTACTTAATCTTCAAAAAGGTATGATTTCTCGTAAATCTTCTTCACTCAAAATTTTGCTTCAAAGCAGAATAAAAGGTTTAGGGGCTTTATTAGGTCTTTTTCTTTTTATGGCTTTTTCATTTGAGTCTTTTGCTCAAACCCAAGCTGTATTATGGAATGGGATAATTAATACGAGCTACAGTCCAGCAGCGAATTTAGTAGTAGGGAATGTGAGTGCAACTGATTTTGTGGTATCTCCAAATTGGGCAAATGGTCCAGGTGCTAGGAATAATTCAAATACCTATAATTACATGTCTCCATTTGCGACGACTAATCCTGTATTTGTAAACAATAGTTATTGGGCAGAGATCGCAAAAGGCACTGGAATAGGCGCTAACTACAGTTCAAGTAATTATATAGAATTTAAGGTATCTCCAACTGCAGGGAATAGCTTTAATGCGAAGTTGCTTCAATTTTCTGCTTTGTTGCAGGGAGGAAGCGTAACAGATACTACAGGAAAGATGGCGGTTTATTATTCAATAGATAATAACGCGACTTCTTTTGGTAATTCAGTTAATATGGGAACGGCAACCTTAGGTAGTCGTCCGGTAGCAAAAACGAGTAGTTCGACAGTAATTTCTCCAATTTCATTAGTACCCTCATCAATCCCTACAGGTAAGATAGGTGATGGTTCAGAGGATATAAGTTTTGCGCCAAACCTTACGGTTAATGATGGACAGACTTTAACAGTTCGCATTTATGCATGGTCAGCAACAAAATCTGATAAGCAGCTATCAATAAGAAATGTAGTTATCGCTAATACCACACAATGGCCCTTACATTCTTTATCAGCTACAACGGCAGCGAGCAATATTACCTCAACCACAGCTAGTTTAGGAGGTAATATTATTACTGATGGCGGTAATACAGTAACGGAGAGTGGTGTATTATTAACGACAAATTCAGGATGGGTTTTGCCTAGTTATGGATTAAGTGGGGCAATAAAGGTAGTCACAAATCCAGTAGTAACTTCGGGATCATTTAGTTCTGATGTTACAGGATTATCAGCAGCAACTATATATAATGCAAGATCTTATGCGGTAACGGCAACAGGGGTTTCTTATGGAGCACTAACATCATTTACAACTCCATCAATTACAGCAACAGCTGCGCCAGCGTTATCATCAACAGCAACAACGGTAAGTAATATAACAGGTACAAGTGCAAGAACCGGTGGAAGCATATCAACAAATGGAGGTTCGGTAACTGAGAGTGGGGTATTATACAGTACTAGCGCCACAACTACAACAGACTTAATAGTAGGAAATGTAGGTAGTGGGGTACTTAAGACGTCAGAGAATGTATTAATTGGCGCTTTTGTGAGTAATTTAACTGGGTTGGTAGCTGGGACTAAATATTATGTAAGAGCTTACGCGACAAACAACGTTGGAACAGGTTATGGTTCAGTAGTAAACTTCACGACACCATTATTAACTACGGCAGATATTAGTAGTATCACAGAAACTACATCGGTATCAGGAGGAAGTATTTTGAGTCCGAATGGAAATGTAGAAGCAATTACCGCAAGTGGGGTAGTTGTAAGTTCAACTATTACATTACCAACAATAGCAACAGTAGGCGCTATAGTCACAACAGAGAATGCAACAACAGGTGATTTTGTTAGTAACCTTACAGGTTTAACAGGAGCAACAACATATTATGTTCGTTCTTACGCAACAGCAGGAGCAACAACGTATTACGGAGAAGTTAAGCAGTTTAGGACGAGTAATTCGGCTACATTAACAGTACCGGTATTGGATGTAACACCTGCGGTAGCTACGATAAGCTCTACAGGAGGAGTCGTAACAAATGCAACGATAACTTCAAACGGAGGAGCGCCAATTACAGAGAAAGGAATTGTTTGGAGTACTACAACGGGTCCGGAAGTAGGTGGATACAATCAAACAGTAAGCATTACACCTGGATTAGTGTTTAGTGGATCAGTGGTAAGAGGATTGCCAGGTACGACTTATTATGTGCGTAGTTATGCAACCAACAGTGTAGGTACAGCATATGGAACTGAGGTTAGTTTTACGACTTTAGCAACAGCACCAACCTTAACAACGACGGCTGCAACAAATATAAGTTCAGCAGCCGCGAGTACAGGAGGTACAATTTCAATTGCTGGGGGTAACATTACTGCGAGTGGTGTATTGTATAGTACTACACTAAGTACAACAGCAAACCTGATTGTAGGAAGTGCTGCATCTGTAACCACAGATGGGTTAACGGGTAATACAGTTGGAGCTTTTGTGAGCAATTTAACAGGCTTAACTGCAAGTACACTTTATTATGTAAGAGCTTATGCTACTAATAGTGTAGGTACTTCTTATGGATCTATTGTGAACTTTACAACAACGGCTGCAACTCTTCCAGTTAGTTTAGTTTCCTTCAATGGTAAAGTAACTGAAAATGGGGTAAATTTAATTTGGAGTACATCTTCTGAAGTTAATGTTAAGGGATTTGAAATTGAACGTCGTACTGCTAATTCAAATTTTGAAAGTGTTTCTAACTCAATAGCTCCCGGGAATAATAACTATAGCTTTATGGACAGGAATGTTCAAAATGAGGTTTATTATTACCGATTAAAAACTACTGATAATGATGGAACTTTTGAATACAGTAATATTATTTCCATCACTTTTAATTTATCTGCAACCGTAAGGGTACAAGCCTATCCAAATCCAGCTACTGATAGAATTACTATTACTCACCAAGTGGCAACAATTGGTAGTAGAGTCCAAGTGCTTGGTTTAAATGGAAGTGTGTATGTATCAACTTTATTGAAAGTTGGAGATACACAAACATCCTTAGATGTTTCTAAGTTCGATGCAGGAGTTTATATTATATTAATTAACGAACAAAATAAAAGGTCATCAATTAAGTTTATCAAAAATTAGGTAACAAAATCAATAATTGAATTATGAAGAGTAGACCATTAAAAGGTCTACTCTTTTTAAGGTTTTAAGAAAAGAATTAATTAACTGCTATTTAAATAAAAAAAAATATCATGAAAAATAAATTTCATTTTAAAAGTATTCTAGCTTTAGGAATATTCTTATCTGTTTGGAATTTCTCTCTGGCTCAGGTAAGAACAGTAGTTCAGCAGGGGGATTATAGATCTAAATCTAGTGGAGGCTCTTGGGGAGATCCAAACACTTGGGAGCAATACACTGCTAAAAATGGGGGGGCTTGGCGTGATTGTTTAATCGCTAATATTGGTCCCCCAAATAAATCTAGTTATGTGACCATTATTGCAGGATCTACCGTTTACATTGATGATGGATCTCAATTAGGTGCTTTTGAAGCTGCCATGCAATACCGTGGAGAGGGTAGGGAAGCGGCCTATCCTTACGAAGTAAACAGATTAGTTATTGAAGCAAATGGTAAGCTGATTTCACTTACTGACTATAATCAACAAGCAGGTAGTAATGTAATTACGCATCCATTCTCGGGTTTGCAGCAAACAAATTCCTATGACAATGGGGGATATACGTTAAAAGTTTTTGGTAATGTTATTCAGAATGATGGATTGCTTGGAGACGATGGTGCTGACGGGATTATTTTAGAAATGCCGGCACCGTATACTGCTGGTACTACACCCACGCCAATGCCAGGCTTCACTATACAGGGAAGTGGATCTACTCAAATTTCTAAGTTAAGAATGGTGGGTGGAAGTTGGCCTGCTCAATATTTTGCGGTTGGACCAGATATTCCGGTTGTGATTGATCAAAATATCAAGGTAATGGGTGCCGATTATGCGTTTACCTGTCTTTTTAAGCCTACAGCGAGTGATAATTATACCTTAAGAATTAACGCAGGTAAAACAGTAACCATTACCAATCCTTTAGGAGTTATTCATTTTCAATCAGTTTCCAATGGCCTTGCCTCTATTGGAGGATCTTATTTATATGATATTTTAGGAACCTTAGATTTGAGTGCTTGTAATGAGGTGAATACTTTTACCCGTTTAGCATCTAGTACTTCTGTAATTACCGTTAATGTTCCTGCCACTGGCGCATTAAAAGTTAAAAAAGCATTATCCATATCTTCAGTTTCAAATTCTGCTGGAAGTGTCGTTTTTCTGCCAGTTGCAAACTCTGGTGTTCAAGTGTTACCGTTAGATATACTTTCTTTTAAAGCCAAGTTGGTTACAGGATTTAAAAAGGAAATAAATTTAGATTGGGTAACTACCAATGAGGTAAATACCAAAGATTTTTTAGTTGAAAGAAGCTATGATGGTAAATTGTTCTCTGTAATTGGAACTGTTACTGCCCTAAATAAATCTGGAGTAAATAACTATTCATTTGTGGATAGAAACCCATATATCGGATCTGCTTACTATCGTTTAAGACAACAAGATTTAGACGGTAATTATAAATTTAGTGCTATTGTTTCTGTAAATAATAAAAGTGAATTTAGTTTATTAGCTTATCCAAACCCAACAACAGATCAACTTACCTTATTACATGAAGATGCTTTAGTTATCGCTAAAATTTCAGTTATTGGTTTAGACGGTCGTACTTTAACAAGCGTATTCCCAGCGCTAGGAACTAGCAAAACATCTATAGATGTTTCTAATTTAAAAGCAGGTTATTATTTAGTGGTTTTTGAAAACGGAAGAGATAAGTCTACCATCAAAGTCATTAAAAATTAATTATGGATAGTACAAAAAACAGCGGGGTTATCAAATACATCTGCTGTTTTTTTTAAATTAAATGAGACGCTTCTACATCACCTTGTAAAGAATTTTACAACTAAAGCGTGTTCAAAAATACAT
>JBILPO010000210.1:0-4428 GCA_044373805.1 Pelobium sp. | reverse complement strand
AATTTGCTTTTTAATCCACCCATTTTTCTCATATCCTGTTCATCACTCATAGCGTGAATTACAGAACCTGCTCCTAAAAATAATAAGGCTTTAAAGAATGCATGGGTTAACACATGAAAAAATGCACCAGTATAAGCTCCAACTCCCAAGCCTAAAAACATGTACCCTAATTGAGAAACTGTTGAATAAGCCAATACTTTTTTAATATCTGTTTGTGTTAATGCAATAATAGCTGCAATAATAGCTGTGGCTAAACCTATTACAGCAACAATGCTCATGGTAACTGGAGATAGCGTAAACAGGATATTAGATCTTGCTATCATATAAATACCAGCGGTTACCATAGTAGCGGCATGTATTAAAGCTGAAACTGGTGTTGGACCAGCCATTGCATCTGGCAACCAAGTAAACAAAGGCAATTGAGCTGATTTACCAATAGCGCCTATAAATAATAATATAGTTATTAAAGTGAGGGTAGCGTCGCCAGAAATCATTCCTGCTGCTTTTGGAAAAATATCTGCAAAAGAAACACTTCCAAAAGTGCTTATAATTAAAAATACGCCTAGTAAAAAACCCAAATCACCAATTCTGTTCATGATAAATGCTTTTTTAGCGGCATCAGCATAATTAGCATTGGTATACCAAAATCCTATCAATAGGTAAGAACATAATCCTACGCCTTCCCAACCGATAAACATGATGACATAATTTGATCCTAAAACCAAAAGCAACATAAAAAACACAAATAAATTGAGATAAGCGAAAAACTTCCCAAAACCTGCATCGTGGCTCATGTATCCTACAGAATAAATATGAATTAAAGCACCTATTCCTGTTATGATGAGTAACATTAAAATGCTCAACTGATCTATCTGGAATGAAAATGGAATATCTATTCCTCCAACTTTAATCCAATCAAATAAATTAATTATTGCTGGCTCTGTGGCATTATATTCAAAAAATATTCCCAAACTCACCCCAAAAGAAGCCAAAACGGCTAAACTTGCTATAGCTCCAATAACAACTTTAGGAAAAAAATTTCTGCCTAAACCATTAATCAAGAAACCTATAAAAGGGAATAAAGGAATTAACCAAACTAAGTCTATCATCTAACTTTATAAAAAATTACCACTTTAACCTATTCAAAACATTGATATCTATAGACGTTGTATTTCTATAAACCATTACAATTATGGCCAAACCTACAGCAACCTCTGCAGCAGCAAGAGCCATTATGAAAAACACAAAAACCTGACCTGAAGCATCTCCACTGTAGGCAGAAAAAGCAACCAATAGCAAGTTCACTGCATTTAGCATTAACTCTACACACATAAAAATAATGATGGCGTTTCTTCTAATTAAAACACCAATAACACCAATACTAAATATGATTGCACTTAATAAAATGTAATGATTAAGTGGAACTACTTGAATGGTTGAAGTAATATTATCCATTTTGAGTTCTTTTGTCTTTTTTAGCTAATAATACGGCTCCAACTAATGCGGTAAACAATAAGATGGATGTTAATTCGAATGGTAAAAGGAATTCACTAAAAAGTACTTTCCCTAAGTTTTCTACTAAACCAATATCAGTATTAGGAAGTTTACTCACTTCTGAAGTTTGTATGGCGTTAATTGCTCCTATTAAAGTAACCAATAAACTTCCTCCAGCAACAACACCAATAATTTTAAGGAGATTAGATTTTACAGGCTCTGTATCTTTGTTAAGGTTCATTAACATTAAAACAAAAAGGAAAAGCACCATAATAGCTCCCATATAGACAATAAAGTTTACCACTGCCAAAAACTGAGCGTTCAATAAAATATAGTGAATAGTGAAAGTAAAAAAGGTGGCAATTAAAGCTAAAACACTATAAACCGGGTTCTTGACAAAAATCACCAAGAGTGAAAATAGTATGGATAGAAATGCGACTAAGTAAAATAAACTCATCTATTTGAAAAACTAATACCGTTTTTTTGAACGGCAAAGGTAAAATTTTTGATTTAACTTATGCTATTTATTAACTAATATCTAATGATTAACTGCTTTTAAAGCTTCTAACTCGTTAATTGGCATCTCTACTAATTTATCTTTACCGTAAATAAAATCTTTACGTAAAAAATCAGCCGGAACAATTGGACCGTCTAAATAAATGGCTTCTTTTGGGCAAGCTTCTTCACACAAACCGCAAAAAATACATCTAAGCATATTAATTTCATATACTGCAGCATATTTCTCTTCTCTATATAAATGTTCTTCACCTTTTTCTCTTTCAGCAGAAATCATAGTGATGGCTTCCGCAGGGCAAGATAATGCACAAAGACCACATGCGGTGCAACGCTCTTTACCTTGCTCATCCCTTTTTAAAGAATGCATTCCTCTCCAGTTTTCAGAAAATTCTCTTTCTTGTTCTGGATAATGAATAGTCTCTTTCTTTTTAAACATGTGCATAAAAGTAATAGCCATTCCTTTAAAAATTGCAGGCAGATAAATCCGCTCCATAAAATTCATTGGTTTTTGTTCTAGTACTTTTTTTCTACCACTTAATGATTCCATAATCAATCTTTTTTTTTCTTCCGCTTTTTTTGTCACACTGAGCGGAGCCGAAATGCTTTCTGTGCAGGCGAGTGGAGGCTTCAGCTCCACTTAGCCTGACATTATAATTTATCTACAATAGTAATTACAATAGCGGTAATCACAATATTAGCAATTGCCAAAGGAATTAATACTTTCCAACCTAAATCCATCAACTGATCATAACGGAAACGAGGGACAGTCCACCTCACCCACATAAAAAAGAAGATGAATGCAATAATTTTGAAGAACAAAACTGCTACTCCGACCAAAGGTCCCCAAGTTGAGCCTAATACTTCATTTACAAAATCCATTCCCGGATAATTGTATCCTCCAAAATATAACGTTGCCATTACTGCTGATGAAACAAACATGTTGATATACTCTGCAAACATGTAAGCTCCCATTTTAAAGGCAGAATACTCTGTATTATAACCCCCAATTAATTCGGTTTCACATTCTGGTAAATCAAAAGGAACACGGTTGGTTTCGGCAAAAGCACAAACCAAAAATATTAAAAAGCCCAAAGGCTGATAAATAATATTCCAGTTTAAACCATGCTGTTGTTCGGCAATAACTTTAAAACTTAATGAATTGGTTACCAGTAATAAAGCAATAATAGAAAGTCCCATTGCTATTTCATAGCTAATGTTTTGAGACGCTCCACGAATGGCACCCATTAAAGAATACTTATTGTTAGATGCCCAACCACCAATCATAATGCCGTATACACCTAAAGAAACTACTCCAAAAATGTAAAGAATCCCCACATTAATATCGGCAATTTGCATAGGCACTTTTCTGCCAAATAACTCCACATCTTGACCAAACGGAATGACCGCTACGCCTAAAAATGAAGTTAACAAAGCCAAAGAAGGCCCTGCTATAAATAACCATTTATTGGCGCCACTGGGAATAATTTCTTCTTTAAAGAACATCTTCCCTCCATCTGCTAAGGGCTGCAATAAGCCAAAAATTCCAGCTCTGTTTGGTCCTACTCTGTCCTGTAGCCAAGCCGCAACTTTACGTTCTGCCCAGGTAGAGTAAGCGGCTATAGTTAGCGTTAATGTAAACAGTACCGTAACTAAAACAAGCTTTTCTATTAAAAATGCTACTTCCATTAAAATTTAGTTGATCTTTCGAATTGTTCTTTATTAGCCTCCATTAATTCCAAGTTTTTCTTAACCACTTGGGCTGGTTGCAATTGATCATAGTGATTAGAATTAATAACAGATTGACGAGAAACTTTTTTTGGACCTTCAATTACCCAATCTTTAGTTTCTTTTTTATCAAAGCGGCAAGTGTTGCAAATAAATTCTTCCACTTCACCAAACTCATCTTTTCTTGCTGTTACACGCAATACCTCTTCGCCTTTAAACCATAAAGTGGTTTTACCAGAACAAGTTGGGCAATCTCTGTGCGCTTCTACAGGCTTGGTAAACCAAACTCTATTTTTAAAACGGAAAGTCTTATCAGTTAAAGCACCAACAGGGCAAACATCAATTACATTTCCAGAGAAATCATTATCAATTGCTTTTTCTATGTAAGTTGAGATTTCCGCATGATCTCCTCTACCTAAAATGCCATGAACACGATTTTCTGTAATTTGATCTGCCACAAAAACACAACGGTAGCATAAGATGCAACGTGTCATGTGTAGTTGAATTTTATCACCAATATCAATTCTGTCAAAAGTTCTTCTGTCAAACTCATATCTGGTTGCCTCGGCGCCATGCTCATAGGCTAAATCTTGCAAATGGCATTCTCCGGCTTGGTCACAAACAGGGCAATCTAATGGATGGTTAATCAATAACATTTCCACAATACCTCTTCTTGCTTCCACCACTTCTGGC
>JBILPO010000153.1:0-5311 GCA_044373805.1 Pelobium sp. | reverse complement strand
TTTACTCCTTCCGCCAGATGATCAAATTAACGATGGGAAAAAACGCTTTAGAATGCCTTTTATTAATGGAAAATTCATTGTCCCATTAATTTTCATTTCTACATTAATTTTCTTTTACCAACCTATTTTAGATTTGTTTGACTTTAGTGGAGGTTGGGAGGTTATTAAACACCGTTTGCCTTTATACTTATTTTTCATCCTTTTTATTACCATCACCGTTCTTTCTGTACTTAAAAATCTTTCGCTAATTCCTGTTTTAGGTTTATTAAGTTGTGCTTATTTGATGACAGAATTAGGCTATACCAATTGGTTAAGATTTTTAATTTGGTTAGGCTTAGGTTTAGTTATTTACTTTGGTTACAGCTATAAAAATAGCAAGCTTAATCAAGAACAAGAACAGCTAATACCTTAAGAGACTAAAATATTTTTACGCCATAAAAAAACCCCAAATCTTGAAAAAGATTTGGGGTTTTATATTGTATTGAGTATTATAGTTTATTGCTTTTGTGTCTCAATTCTATTTAAAACAACTTTCTCATTATCTGTCACCATTAATGGAACCTTTTCTAACGTAACAAAACTAAGATCTAAACCAAAGCCTTTCTCTTCAGACAAACTAAAGTGCTTTAACAAAAAGTAAAAGTCTAAAGTAATTTTCTCCCAAAAAGATAAGTTATTAGATCTCGAAAGTATTTTCTCTAATACCACAAATCTAAAATCACCTACAATATTATGTTTATGTAAAGATGCGTAACGACTGGTAATATCCACTTCATTATTCTGCACTAAATCTTCAACCACTTTTCTAAAAAGTACACTAATCTTTTGCTCAATTCTAAAGCCTAATTTAAAATCAATTCTTACCAGCTTTCCGTCTATCAAATGATCTATTTTATAATCGCATCTATAAGGTTCATCCACTACATCAACGTGTACCAACCAATAAACATCAGCTCTTTTTGGTTTCTTTTGAAGTATAGAATAAATAATTTTTGATTCAATTTCTGAAGAGAAATTAGCACTAGTTAAATAAACCAGCTGAGAAGCATATTTTGGCACACTTTCATCTTCACTTAATTCCTTAATGATGTCGTAATATTGTTCTATCTCTACAAACTTAACATACCTGTTTTTAATTTTTCTAGCGGTATACCAAGCCCACATTACAGAAAATAAAATAAACCCTAATAAAACGGTAAACCAGCCACCATGTAAAAATTTAACAATATTACCTGCAAAAAACACACTTTCAATAGAGCCATAAACAATAATAAATAGGGCAATTAAATAGTTTGGATATTTTCTCTTTTTAAGATAAACAGATACCAAAATAGTAGTCATTAACATGGCTATAGTGATAGACAATCCATAAGCAGCTTCCATATTTTCTGATCTTTGAAAATATAATACTACTACAATACAGCCTACCCAAAGTAGCCAATTCATGCTTGGCACATATAGTTGCCCTTTCTCATCAGATGGATAATTGATTCTTACTTTTGGCCAAATATTTAATCTAACCGCTTCAGAAATCAAAGTAAATGAACCAGATATTAAAGCCTGACTGGCAATAACGGCCGCAGCAGTAGCTATACTAATACCAAATATTAGAAACCAATCTGGCATCATCCTGTAGAATGGATTACGTCCATCTAACAATTCGTTTTGAATATTCCACAAATAAACCCCTTGCCCAAAGTAATTAAGTAGGAGGCAACTTTTAACGTAAATCCAGCTTATTCTAATATTTTTTCTACCACAGTGCCCTAAATCAGAATATAAAGCTTCGGCACCAGTTGTACATAAAAACACAGCCCCCAAAATACTTAAAGCCCCAGGGTTTGCTGTTAATAAATGAAATGCATAATAAGGATTAACCGCCTTTAATATGAATGGGTTTTGTAAAATATAACCCACACCTAAAACGCCCATCATGGTAAACCAAATAAACATAATAGGCCCAAAAGCCTTACCAACTAAAGAAGTTCCAAATTGTTGGATAATAAACAAAACAGAAATAATGATGATGACAATTGGAATAGTTTGCAAATCAGGATAGAATATTTCTAGTCCCTCAATAGCTGCTGATATGGTAATAGGCGGCGTAATAATTCCATCAGCCAACAAAGCACAACCACCAATTATTGCTGGAATGATTAACCATTTAGCCTTTCTTTTCACTAAAGAATAAAGAGAAAAGATGCCTCCTTCACCTTTATTATCCGCTTTAAGCGTAATTAAAACATACTTAATGGTAGTTTGAAGGGTAAGCGTCCAAAAAATACAACTTAACCCACCTAGAATCAAATCCTTTGATATAACATGATCACCAATTATAGCTTTAAAAACGTATAGAGGTGAGGTACCTATGTCTCCGTAGATAATTCCTAGACTAATTAGAACACCGGCAGCAGTTAATTTATTTAAATTATTTTGACTGGACACATTTAAGAAATTAAGATTGCAAAAGTAAATCAAATATTAATAAACACAACCTTATTGCCTTAAATAACGTAAAACTTTTAGTTAATAAATTAACGCCTTAAAAGCTGTTAAATTTTGTTAAATTCGAGAAATAAATTATATGGCCTAGAAATTTTAATTTTTTTATTTATATTTTTGTTTAAAGTATTAGAATGGATAATAAGTACAAAAAAATATCAGTTATTGGAATTTTGATTGTTGCGTTTTTAGCATCAACGTTTCCTTTATTTGCTGATGATTTTTTCTCCAAAGATTCTATTCCAGCAAAGTCCTCATTAAAATTTAAAGACAACAGACCTAACAGACCTATTTTTAATGCTGTTTTCCCCACAGATTTTGATTCTTTTATGTACAAGATGACATCTCTAAAAACAGGATTGTCTGCTGTAAATAAAAATTACGCTTCAAAAACGCCAGCAAAAAATATATCTAATGCTAATTTAGAAACTTTAAAACCGATAGATAATGTTAAAATTTATCCAAATCCGGTTTCAAATCAACTCAACCTATCTTACACCTTAAAAAAAGAAGGTTTAGTAACAATTAAAGTCTTAGACGTTTTAGGTAACGAGGTAATTGTTTTATTATCTCAAAAATTAAGTGCTGGTGATCAATCCAACACGTTTTATTTAGATTCTAAGTTAAACAGCGGCTTTTATTTTGTAAGAGTAATTGCAGGGTCAGATTCTATTATCAAAAGAATATCAGTTTTGTAAAAAAAACAATAAAAATACAAGAGCCCTAGTGATTATTCATTAGGGCTTTTTTATTTTCACAAAAATTATTCGACATGAAAATTATTGCCATAGGTAGAAATTACAGTGAACACGCCAAAGAGCTAAATAACCCTGTACCAGAAAAACCAATTCTGTTTTTAAAGCCCGATACAGCAGTTTTAAAAGGAAATAAACCATTTTATCATCCTAGTTTCTCTAATGATATTCATCATGAAATAGAAGTTGTCTTAAAAATTTGCAAGGAAGGTAAATTCATTAAAGAAAAATTTGCCCACAAATATTATGAAGAAATAGGTTTAGGTATAGATTTTACGGCTCGCGATTTGCAAGCAGAGCAAAAAGCTAAAGGTTTGCCTTGGGAAATAGCTAAATCATTTGACCATTCTGCGCCTATTAGTGAGTTTATAGCTAAAAGTGAGTTTGAAGATATCATGAATTTAGGTTTCAAACTATTCATAAATGAGGAAATAAAACAAGAAGGAAGTACAGCTGATATGATTTTTAATTTTGATCAAATTATTGCTTTTGCTTCTCAATTCTTCACGTTAAAAAAAGGAGATTTAATTTTTACCGGTACGCCGGCTGGTGTAGGTAAAATTAAAATTGGCGACAAGCTTAAAGGTTATTTAGCTCATCATGAACTTTTAAATTTCGAAATAAAATAAACCTGTTAGATATAACATTCAAAAATTCATTGGCCTTAGTCATATATTGATGCTTAAAATAAAAAAAACCATACTATTTCTTGCCATGTTATTTTCCCTGTTTATAAACACAAAAGCCCAAGAAAACACGCAGGAAATGATTCCCACTGATTATTTTATAAATCCATTAAATATTAAATTATTGCTTGCTGGCTCCTTTGGTGAAATCAGATCAAATCATTTTCATACAGGTATAGACATTAAAACCAACCAACGTGAAGGCTATCCTGTTTATGCGGTGGCTGATGGATTTGTATCAAGAATGAGGACTCAAATTGGCGGATATGGGAATGCTGTTTATATTAATCACCCTAACGGTTTAACCAGTGTTTATGGACATCTGCAAAAATTTAACCCTCGCATAGCAACAATGATGAAAGGCTTACAATACAAGGCCAAATCATTTGCTCAAGATGTTATGCTTACGCCGATAGAAATACCGGTAAAAAAAGGAGATATTATTGCTTGGTCTGGCAATACAGGTAGTTCCGCAGGTCCGCACCTACATTTCGAAATAAGAAATACCAAAACTGAAGAAACCATTAATCCATTATCTTTAGGCTTTAAAGTAAACGATCATTCAAAGCCTATTATCAACGGATGCTACATTTATAAAACCAGCCATAATACTTTTAATGAATTTACGCCAAAGCAATATTTTCAAACCATTGGCGCAAATGGCAATTATACCTTAAATAAAGTCTCGGTGATAGCAGTAAACGGAGAGTTTGGGTTAGGATTGATAGCTTATGATTTACAGGACGGAACCAGCAACCACAACGGGATATACTCCACCACTATCAAATTAGATGGAAATGTAATTTACGAGTCTGTAATCAAGCAGTTTGCTTTTGAAGATGGACGAGCCGTGAACGCATATATAGATTACCCTGCAAAAATAACCTCAGGCAGAGTGATACAAAAAGGATTTTTAGCGCCCAACACCAAAGTTAAATTTTATACTACCGTTAAAAACAACGGACTAATTGAGCTCACAGATGAAGCTTTACATGAAGTACAGTACATTGTAAAAGACATCAACGATAATCAATCTGAATTAAAATTTAAAATTAAATCAAATCTATCAACGGCATCAAAAATTACTCTTTCACCTAATATGCAATTGATGGGTTATCAAACTGAGCATCAATTTGAGAACGGAGAAGTTAAAGTGAATTTACCCAAAGGGATATTATATGATGACTTAGATTTCAAATTTAATACCCTTTCTAAACCCACATATGGTTCTTCTAAAATTTATCAAATACATAATAAATTAACACCCTTACATGATACCTATGAATTAGCTATTAAAATTGATAGTAACATTTTAGCTTACGCCGATAAAATGCTAATTGTGAATACAGAAAGTGGTACCCAAGGAGG